>JAPLSD010000518.1 GCA_026398835.1 Pseudomonas sp. | reverse complement strand
GGAAGCCTTGGGGACGTTGGCGGCCTGCGCATCCTGAGCATCGACATACCAGTAACAATGTTTAACCGCCCGGGTGATGCCGACATACGCCAGGCGCAGGATTTCGTCTTTCTGGGCGCTGTCATACGGCTCGGCATCGCCATCCCGGGCCAGCCCGGCCATTCGATAGACCTGATTCTTGTAAGGTGAACTGGTCAGATGCTGACAATCGCCCAACAGAAACACCGCGTCAGCCTGCAGGCCTTTGGAGCTGTGATAGGTCAACTGCTTGAGTCGTCGATCCTCAACAGGCAACCTCGAATCTACATTAACTACCGACTGAATATGCTCTTCTATCAATAACTTATCGCTACTTTTTCGAAACAACATCAAGATCGAATCACCGTTTTGGTAATGCTCGATCAAGCGCTTGGCCAGCGCTGGGTCATCCCGATCCATGATCTTCACCGGCAGCAATTCTTTGGACGCACCGCTGGCCTTGGCCTTTTTCCCGGCAATCGCGGGAGCGGCACGGACAATATGCTCTGCCGCATCAATGATGTGCTGATGGCTGCGATAGTTGTCGCTGAGCATGACCCGCGTGGTGCTCGGTGACGGGAATTCCTTGTTGAATTCCATGAAATATTTCGGAGAGCTGCCGCGCCAGCCATAGATCGATTGCCAGTCATCACCGACGCACAGCAGCGATGAACGGTGCGCGCCCCGACCGACATGCATGGCCGGGCCACGACTGCGGATCTCCCGCAGGCTGGCGCGAATCCAGGAAACGATCTGCGGCGAAACGTCCTGAAATTCGTCGATCATCAAGTGCGACAACGGCCTCAGCAGCTCATCACTCAGCAACTTGAAGTTTTCCGGTGAATGCTCACTGAACAAGGCGAACATGCGGTTATACGTCATGATCGGCGGCGATTGGTCGAGCAAGTGATCTTCCAGCGCTCGCCAGAAAAGGCTCAGGGCCTCAAAGAAGTAGCGATCCGGATCGTCCTTGGCAAAGCTCATCTGCCCCACGGCTGCGGGCACATCCAGCCCCAGGTTTTCGATAAAACTGGCCGCTGCGACAAAACAATCCAGCAGCGGCGCGGAACTCAGCTCGCCTTTGACTTTGTAATCGAAGCCCGGCCCGGCGCTGGCATCCCCCGCCAGCGACGATAAAACGCGCTTCGCAGACTCATAACTATCAAGCCAAATCAGTGGCTTACGGCAGAAAGCTTGAAACAAAGTGCGCTTTACCGCCCACTCCGCGCGGACCGACAGCTTGGCTCCTGGCCGGCTGATCTGTGCATTCTCACGGGGATCGAAGCCCAGGACGACCCAGGCATCCAGCTCAGCAATATAGCCGTGGCAATGGAATGACGAGCCGTTGATCTCGAACGTCTGGCGGCTGGGTTCAATGCCCTTGATCGGCCAGGCACCGGCGCGAAACCACAGGTCTTCGATCGTGTCGCAGAGTTCTTCATCACGCTTGGCGGCAAGCTCGGTCACCGCCACGCGCTTCTGTACGTCCGGGTGATCACGCTCCAGCTCTTTGAGTTGCAAGGCGTGCCGGGACAGCGGTTTGATCAGTTCACGAAATCGCTCATCACGGGTATGCAACGCGTGATAACAGGCATTCAGTTGTTGGCGCTGGGTGTCATTGATCCGCAGTTCGAATGGATTGCTGTCAGCCCCTTCATCGCCCGGCAGCGAGCGGGCATTGAGGTTCTCAAAAGCCTGCAACTGAGCGAAGCCCGGCAGGCTGCGGACCATGGGCAGAATTCGCGAGTGGAAGGTTCGTACCACGTCGCGAGCCTCTTTAAGGCTCAGCGTGCGCCCCCAGATGGCGAACATTTCTATCAGCTTATTGATGAAGTCTTTGCGCGACTCACGGGTGAACGTCACCACGGTCAACGAACTCAGTTCAAAACCCAGGTAATGGGTCAGCAACAGAATGCGCAGTACCAGCGATGTCGACTTGCCCGCCCCCGCACCGGCAATCACCGAGGTCGAAGGTGTGTCGCTGAAGATCATCTTCCACTGCGCTGCGCTGGGCTGCGCCTGCGGTGGGAGCAATCGGGCGACATCGACCTTGATACGTTTCTTCAACTCGGCGGTGAGCGGCAGACGCCAGTCATCGAACAGATTGTCATCGATACCCGGCGCCCGGTGTTCAGTGCAGCGCGTGTCGCGAATCAGCAGCACCTGCCGACCTTCCTCGATGCCCTCGAGCTTGCCTTCTTTATAGCCGTAATCCACGCCGGCGCTGTGCCCGCTACGAAAGCCGTCGGCCTGGCCATGCAGCCAGGACGCACGGTGCTGGGCGCGCAAGCGAGTAAGGCCATGACCAAAGAACCTGGCGGCCAGGCGCTTGAGCAGCGGCATGTCGGCCAAGGGTACAAGCTCGGGGGGAAGATCGGGGGTGTGTCGCGACACGCTGACTCCAGGGTGTGAGGCTGTTGGGGCTATGGTCGCTTCATTTGCCGGCGACTTCTAGTGAAATGCTTATTCGTCATTGGGTTAAGCGATGAACTGAAAGCTGAGAGAGAGAACTCCGACCTCTAACCAATCTATTAATTAGATTGATTTGAGGCATTTTTTCCGCTTTTTATCGATATTGGCTTATTGGATGATGCTCGCCATCAACCACAGGTTATCGTTCTGCGGCTCAAGTGTTCAGCCCCGTGACGAACCTTTACAGGAGACGATCATGCTTGAACTCAGACCCTTCAAATCCCTGGGCGGCGCTCACCATGGCTGGTTGGATGCCCATCACCACTTTTCGTTCGCCGAGTACCATGACCCCAAACGCATGAACTGGGGCAACCTGCGAGTGTGGAACGACGACGTGATTGCAGCCGGTACCGGATTCCCGAAACACCCGCACCGTGACATGGAAATCATCACCTACGTTCGTGAAGGCGCAATCACCCACGAAGATAACCTGGGCAATAAAGGCCGCACCGAAGCCGGTGACGTGCAGGTGATGAGTGCCGGTACCGGGATCGCCCACAGCGAGTACAACCTGGAATCGACCGCCACCAAAATTTTCCAGATCTGGATCATCCCGAATGAGGCCGGCTCGGCGCCCTCCTGGGGTGCCAAGCCGTTTCCCAAAGGGCAACGCGAAGGTTTCGTCACCCTGGCCAGCGGCAAGGCTGGCGACGACGAAAGCCTGCGTATTCGCGCCGATGCACGGCTGGTGGCGGCCAACCTGAAAGCCGGCGAGTCCGCGGAATATCGTCTGGACGATGGCCGTCGGGCGTATCTGGTACCCGCAACCGGGGTCATTGAAGTCAATGGCTTACGTGCGCAAGCTCGAGACGGCATTGCAGTGGAACATGAGCACGTGCTGCGAGTGACTGCAATCGAGGACAGTGAAATCGTGCTGGTGGATCTGGCTTGATCCGGTAAATGCCGGACAAAAAAAGGGGCGACCGTTTGGTCGCCCTTTTTCGTTCTGAAATGATCGTTCCCACGCTCTGCGTGGGAACGATCAGATGAGTCATTTCGCAGTAATTGCCCCATCCACCAATGTCTGAGCTTCTGCTACCAGTTGCTTGAGATGCTCGTCACCGATGAAGCTTTCTGCGTAGATCTTGTAGATGTCTTCGGTGCCCGAAGGGCGTGCCGCGAACCAGCCGTTCTCGGTCATGACTTTCAAGCCGCCGATGGCCTGGTCGTTGCCCGGCGCATGGCTGAGAATGCTCTGGATCGCTTCGCCGGCCAATTGGGTCGACTTGACCTGATCCGGCGACAGCTTACTGAGCAAGGCTTTCTGCTCAGGGTTGGCCTTGGCGTCGACGCGCACCGAGAAGGGTTCACCCAATTCATCGGTCAACGCGCGGTAGATCTGGCTCGGATCACGGCCGGTACGCGCCGTCATTTCCGCCGCCAACAACGCTGGAATCAGGCCGTCCTTGTCGGTACACCAGACGCTGCCGTCCTTGCGCAGGAACGAGGCACCGGCGCTTTCCTCACCGCCGAAGCCCAGCGAACCGTCGAACAAGCCATCGGCGAACCATTTGAAGCCCACCGGCACTTCATACAGGCGGCGACCCAGTCGCTTGGCAACCCGATCGATCAAGCCGCTGCTGACCACGGTCTTGCCCACGGCAGCATCAGCACGCCAATGCGGACGGTTCTGGAACAGGTAATCGATGGACACTGCCAGATAGTTGTTCGGCGCCAGCAAGCCACCCGACGGCGTCACGATACCGTGGCGGTCGTGGTCCGGGTCACAGGCGAAGGCCACGTCGAAGCGCTCTTTCAGGCCGATCAAGCCTTGCATGGCGTAGGTGGAAGAGGGGTCCATGCGGATCTGACCATCCCAATCCACGGACATGAAGCGGAATGTCGGATCAACCTGGGTGTTGACCACGTCCAGATCCAGGCGGTAATGCTCGGCAATCGCCGACCAGTAACGCACCCCTGCTCCACCCAATGGGTCTACGCCCAGACGCAGCTTGGCGCCACGAATGGCGTCCATGTCGATCACATTGATCAGATCGGCAACGTAGGTGTTGAGGTAGTCGTGACGATGGGTAGTGCTGGCCTTCAGCGCCTGCTCGTAGCTGATGCGTTTCACGCCGGCGAGTTTGTTGGCCAGCAGTTCGTTGGCCTTGGCTTCGATCCACTTGGTGATGTGGGTATCGGCGGGCCCGCCATTGGTTGGGTTGTATTTGTAGCCGCCACTTTGCGGCGGATTGTGCGACGGCGTGATGACGATACCGTCTGCCAGGCCAGAGGTGCGGCCGCGGTTATAGCAAAGAATGGCGTGGGAAATCGCCGGCGTAGGGGTGTATTCGTCGCCTTCAGCGATCATCACCGTCACGCCGTTTGCCGCGAGCACTTCCAGCGCGCTGGCTCCGGCCGGAGTCGACAGCGCATGGGTGTCGATGCCGACAAACAGCGGACCGTCGATGCCCTGAGCTTCGCGATACAGGCAAATGGCCTGGCTGATAGCCAGAACATGCCATTCATTAAAGCTCAGCTCGAAGGAGCTGCCACGGTGTCCCGACGTGCCAAAAGCCACACGCTGGGTGGAGACTGCTGCATCAGGTTGGCCGGTGTAATAGGCCGTTACCAGTCGCGGGATATCGACCAAGAGTTCTGCCGGTGCCGGTTTGCCCGCAAAAGGACTGATTGTCATGCATAACCTCTGGAAAGGATGATTCAGGGATAGAAACGCAGTTTACTGGCAGTTTGGCCGCTGTGCGACGTTATCTATCCCGTTGCCCGAAGATGTTTGTCAGCGACCCTGGTCGAGCAGTTCCAGCCTCAAGGCATCCGCCAGACAGCACAGCGCTGCATCCAGATCGTGATGACCGCTGAAGGTGTGACTCAATCTCAGGCTCTGGGGGTGAAGCCCGTGAATGCTGAACAGTTCGCCAGGGGCAACCACGATCCGCTGTTTAAGCAGGCGCTGGAACACACGACGTAAATCCACCGGCCGTAAAGAGCGCACCCAGACTGTGGCGCCACCGACGGGCACGATGAATTGCAGTGTGTCACCCAGACGCTCGTGCAACAGCTGCGTCATGTGCTGCATGCGCTCTTTCAACAGGCGGCGCAGCACCTGTAGATGCTGATCGAGGCGGCCACTGGTGTACAACCGGGCGATGGCCTTCTGGCGGATCGGCGACAAACGAAAAGACCGCAAGAGAAAATGCCGCTGCAGTTCGGCGCTCCAGTGACGTGAAAGCACATACCCATAGGGCGCTTCCGGGCCGATGACTTTTTCGAATGTAGAAAACACAATCAGCCGGTCAGCGTTGACCAGATCACGAAAGCGCCATTCGCCGGGCTCAAAAGCCAGCTCGCCGTAAATGTCGTTCTCCAGCACCCAGCAATCGTGCTGTTCCAGCAATTGCGCCACACATCGTTTTTCGCTCGCCGGCATCAGGCTGCCCATTGGCATGCTGATACCGGAGGACAGCAAGACAAGCTGCACCGTTTCGGTCGCCAGCACATCTGCAAGCGCATCAAGGTCCAGGCAGCCGCTGTCTTGCAGTGGCAACTCGATCACGTGTACGCCGGCTGCCTGGAGCAAGCGCAAAATGCCCCAATCACAGGGCGATTCCACCAACACCGTGGCGCCCTTGAGTCCCAGTACCGCGATGAGGATTTCCAGGACACCACGCAGGTCCGCGCCGATGTAGACATCATCGGCATGCCAGTAGCGTACGGGCGAAGAGGTGTAGCGGGCCGCCAGGGCGGTGCGCAGTTCCAGCTCGCCGCAAGGCTGCGACAGCGACTGAAGCTGACGCGGATATTGGCGTACCAATTCCCGCTCCAGCAGCAATAGAGGGCTATCCAGAGACAGCAACAACGCGGGTTCGTCACTGCTCAACACCAGCATGTCCGGGCGTCTGGCACTGACGTAGACGGTTTCAAGCAGATCATTGCCACTGCTGTAGAAACTGCTGGAAGACACCGGCAATGCATAGTAGCCAGACTTGGCGACCGAATAGACCCGTCCCTCCTTCTCCAGCAGTGAATAGGCGTACTGAATCGTCGAAATGGAGACATTCAGCCGGTCCGCCAGCTGTCGCAAAGAAGGCAGCTTGATGCGGGCATCGTCGGTCCCCACCTCGCTGATCAGGCTGGTCAGATAACGGTACACCGCCTGATACGCGAAATCGGTTTGTCTGACTCCTTTCATGAGGGATGACCGGCCTGTACGGAGGCCCCGGGCATACGCCAACGCCTTTCGACACCTGGCAAGTGTGAACATGGAAACACTGTCTTTGAACCTGTCACCTCAAACCCCTT
>JAPLSD010000165.1 GCA_026398835.1 Pseudomonas sp. | reverse complement strand
TATTGAGTATTCAGTTCTTGCGGGTCACCGGTGAAATCCACGGTCATTTCCCCGCGTGGTGTCAGCAGCGGGTGTTCGCAGAAACCGGCCGGCGGTGCATCGAAGAAGTCCCGGCTGGCCAGGGTCAATGCGCGGACTTGAGGTGTGCCATACGCGGCGGTGTATAAAGCGGCGGAACGCCCGGTGGAGTGATAGGCCGGATGCGATTCACGCTCCAGCACAATCACCCGTGCGTGGCGCGACAGCCAGTAACCGGTGGACGCACCGGCGATACCGCCGCCGATGATGATGAAATCTGCCTGACTCATGGGGTTCTCCTGTCACTGCTCAATGCTTTTTGTAGGAGCGAGAGGTGCGGCGATCCGACTTGCCCGCGATGAACGATGACGCGGTAAATCAGACAGTCCGCAGCGCCTGGTTTCGCGGGCAAGCCTCGCTCCTACGGGTTTTGGTATTAGCCGATGCGCTTTTGTAGAAGGTAGATAGCATTGGCCAGCGCGATGTCTTCCAGCCCTAGGCCGATAGAGCGGAAAAATACATGGCGGTCGTAGTCTGGGCGTGGTGCTTTGCCGCTGACCAGCTCAGGCAGGTCGCCTCGAATGGCGCTTCTGTCCCAGCCATGCTGTTCGCTGGCGATCAACATTTCTCCGGCCGAACCTGGGGTGGTTTGACGATAATCGCAATAGACCTGCATTTCAGTCAGCGCTTGCGGCGGCACTTCGTGAGCCCGTGGCGCGTTGGTGCTGATCGAGGTGATCAGTGCCGGTTTACGCAAGGTTAGCGGGTCGATCACGGGACCGGCAGAAGAGGTGCAAAGCATGATCACGTCGGCGTCCTCGAGTGCTTGCTCGCGGCTGGCAACAATCTGCAAACGCGGGTCAAGTGCGCTGATTGGCGTGAGTTCCTCAGGGCTTTTGTCCGCCAGGGCCGGCGAGTAGAGGCTGATGCTCTGCCAGTCGCGCAGCGTCTTCACATAGCGCAGGTGAGCCAGGGCCACCGGACCGCTGCCGATGATCGCAAGACGCTTGGCGGTCGGCTCAGCCAGGGCATCGATGGCCACAGCGGTAGCAGCGGCGGTGCGGGCGACCGTCAGTTCGCCAGCGTCGCAAAGCAACAACGGTTGACCGGTTTCCATCGACATCAGCAGTGTCCAGGCCGTCACCAGTGCGCCTTCGCTGCGCACGATGTAGGGCGATGTTTTCACGCCGTAGACGCGGTCTTCAGCCAACACGCCAAGGTAGTTGATGAAATCGCCAGCGCCCTGGGGGAATTCCACCAGTTGCTGGGCCGGTTGCACGGCTTGCCCGGCGGCCAGGTCACCGAACAGCTTGCGCAGAATCTGCGGCACGTCGACTTGTTCGAGTAGCTGGCGGGCTTGGGCTTTGGCGATCACATAAGGCGTGCTGGACATGCTGATGCTCCCATGGAGGCGAATATAAACTAATTTGTCCATTATGGAC
>JAPLSD010000021.1 GCA_026398835.1 Pseudomonas sp. | reverse complement strand
GTGCAGCAAGTCGGAACATCACGGCGTGATCCTCAAGGCCCGCGAAGAAGCCGAGCACGCGACCCAGACCATCGAACAACTGGCCTTTCGCAATGAACGAAACTCACGCCTCATCGTTAAAGCCTGAACCCTTCAGCGCCGCCCAAGCCGTCGCCGCGGGGATCGACTTCGCTGAACTACGGATCGGCCCGCATGGCTTGTTCTGGAATGAATACCGCCCCGAAGACGCGGCCTGCCGAATCTGGCACTGGCACGACGGCCAGGCCCGCTGCCTGACGCCATCGGGGTTCAGCGTACGCAGTCGGGTCTATGAATATGGCGGCGGTTCGTTCTGCCTGAGCGATGACGGACTGGTGTTCGTCAACGAAGCGGATCAACAGCTTTATCGGCAATCACTGCAAGGTGAACCCCCCCAGGCGTTGACCCAGGGCGAGTGCCGTTATGGCGACCTGCAGTTCGCTGAAGGACAGGTTCTGGCGGTCGAAGAAGACCACATCCGACATCGACTGGTCGCCATCGATGTCGCCAGTGGGCAGCGCCAGTTATTGGTTGAAGGCGCAGACTTCTATGCTGCGCCGACCCTGAGTCCAAACGGCCAGCGACTGGCGTGGATCGAATGGAGTCGTCCACACCAACCCTGGACCTCTACGCGCTTGATGGTCGCCGAGCGTCAGGCCGATTGCGGCTGGAGTCAGCCGCGTTGCGTGGCCGGTGATGGCGCAGAAGAATCCCTGCAACAACCGCGCTTTGATGAGGTAAACCGCCTTTATTGCCTGACCGATCGCGCGGGTTTCTGGCAACCCTGGACCGAATCCGAATCAGGCTTGAATCCGCTGCCCAGCGCTGAAGCGGATCACGCACCCGCGCCTTGGCAACTGGGCGCCAGCACATGGCTGCCACTGGGTGAAGGCGCTTATCTGGCGAGCTGGACCGAGGATGGTTTTGGCCGACTCGGGCTGTGTCAGGCCGGTGGTTCGCTGCAGGACTTCACCGGCGACTACAGCCGTTTCCGCAATCTGGCGCTGGATCAGCAGTTTGTTTACTGCATCGCTGCCTCACCGGTCAGCCCAGCGGCAGTGGTGGCCATCAATCGCGAAACCCATAAGGTCAAGGTGCTGGCCGGTGGTGTTGTGCCGTTGCCTGCCGAACAGATCAGCCGCCCGAAAACCCTGCGCTACCCAAGCGGCAAGGGTGAAGCCCACGGCTTTTTCTACCCGGCCATGAACGGCGCGGCTAAACCGCCGCTGGTGGTGTTTATCCACGGCGGCCCGACTTCCGCCTGCTACCCAAT
>JAPLSD010000862.1 GCA_026398835.1 Pseudomonas sp. | reverse complement strand
TTGGGGACGATCCCACTCTCGTCCCCCTCAAACAGCTCATCCTGGAGAAGACGGAGGGCAACCCTTTCTTCATGGAGGAAGTGGTCCAAACGCTGGTCGAGGATAAATCGCTGCTCGGCGAACCCGGCCGTTACCGGATCGAGCAAACTCCGGCTGCGCTGCATATTCCCACCACCGTGCAGGGGGTGCTCGCCGCCCGTATCGACCGGCTCCCCGTTGCGCAGAAGGAATTGCTGCAGACGCTCGCCGTCATCGGCAAGGAGTTTGCGTTCAGTCTGATCCAGCGCATCTGTGATGGACGGGGCGCTCGGATGGACGATGATTTGCGCGATCTGCTGGCCCGACTGGAGGCCGCGGAGTTCATTTACCAGCGGCCCGCATTTCCGGAGGTGGAGTATTCGTTCAAGCATGCGCTGACCCAGGAGGTTGCGGGCCACACGCTACTCACGGAGCGGCGTAGCGCACTGCACGAACGCACGGCGCAGGCCATCGAGGCACTGTTCCCCACCCGCATCGCGGATTACTGCAGCGAATTGGCGCACCACTACAGGCTGAGCGGCAATGTCCCGAAAGCCGTGGAATACCTGTACCGTACCGGGCAACAGGCCCTCCAGCATTGCGCCCATCTCGATGCGATGCGTCACCTCGGTGCGGCGCTGGAATTGCTCGAGCATTTGCCCGACACGCCCGCGCGTGCTCATCAGGAACTGACGTTGCTGCTCTGCCTGGGGCCGGCCTTGATGGCCGTGCGAGGCTATGGTGTGCCCGAGGTGGCGGCCACCTACACCCGTGCACTGGCGCTATGTACGCAAGTAGGCGACGACTCGCTTTTCCCTGCGCTGCTGGGGCTGCGGACGCACTACCAGTTGCGTGCGCAATACTCAACTGCATGCGAACTGGGTGAGCGATTGCTCAGTGTTGCGCAAACTGCGCAGGATCCGGACTTGCTCGTGGGAGCCCATGCGGCACTCGGGGCGACATTGCTTTTACAGGGGGATCTGCGCAATGCCCTTGAACACCAGGAGCGGGTGCGTGTCCTCTACAACCCGGACCGTCATCGCACACATGCCATTACGTACGGCATGGATCCGGGCTACGCCCTGACATATTTGGCCTGGTGCCTTTGGTGCTTGGGTTTCCCCGATCAGGCAAGCACGCGCAGCCGGGATGCCCTTGTTCTGGCCAATAAGATTTTCGACCCGTTCAGCCTGGCCTTCACCCTGTCTGCTACGTCGATACTGGGACAGTTTCGGCACGACGTACAACTTGCCGAAGAGTGTGCTGATGCCGCCATCAAGCTTTCACTCGAACAAGGGTTTCCGTTTTATTTGGCGTGGGGGACTATTCTCCAGGGTTGGGCTCGCGCCGAGCAGGGAAACCTGGACGAGGGTATCGCTCAGATAACCAAGGGTATCGCCACTTACCAGGCAGCCGGAGCAGAGCTTGGATGCTCTTATTTTCTGGCCCTGCTGGCCGCAGTTTACGGGCGCGCCGGGCAACCGCAGGCAGGATTGGATGTCGTGACCGACGCTCTGGCTATGGTGGACAGAACAGGCGAGCACTTTTACGAAGCAGAACTGTACCGGCTCAAGGGAACGCTTACCCTCCAATGTCCGGGCGAAGACAAACAGAACTCTTCCGTGCAGCAGGAAGCGCAAGCATGCTTTCACAAGGCGATCTCGGTCGCTCGACAACAAGGGGCAAAGTCACTCGAGCTACGAGCCACAGTGAGCCTTGCTCAGCTATGGGAAACACGAGACAAGGAGGCGGCCAGGCAAATGCTGGTCGACATCTACAGTTTCTTCACCGAAGGCTTCGACAGCGTTGATTTGCTACAAGCCAAGGCGCTGCTCGATGCCTGGGCACCAAGCGGAGGGGTGAGCGATCGATGACGCATGGCAGTGACGAGCGTAAGCCGGTCGCGCTGGCTTTGCAGGGCGGCGGGATGCACGGTGCGTTCACCTGGGGCGTGCTCGATCGGTTGCTCGAGGACGGCAGGCTTGCCATTGAAGGGGTGAGCGCAACCAGTGCCGGCGCGATGAATGCCGCCGTGCTGGCCTACGGCATGCTGCAGGGTGACGAGGCCGGCGCGCGCCAGGCTCTGCACGATTTCTGGTACGCCGTGGCGCAGTCCGCCGAGCGTCATAACCCGTTGCGCTGGATGCCATGGCTGAAAGGGACGCACAGCTTCGGGTTGGACCATTCGCCCATGTATGCGTTCGCGGACATGGCGCTTCGTATCTTCTCGCCTTATCAGTTCAATCGCCACAACTTGAATCCGCTGCGGGAGGTGCTGGAGAGTCAGGTCGATTTCGCCGCCTTGCGAAAGCAATGCCCGCTCCACCTCTATCTGTGCGCGACCAATGTCGAGACGGGGAAGATACGCATCTTCTCCGGCGAGGACGTCTGCGCCGAAGCGGTGCTTGCTTCGGCCTGTGTGCCGACATTGTTCCAGGCGATCACGATCGACGGCCAGCACTACTGGGATGGCGGCTATATGGGAAACCCGGCCATTTTCCCGTTGATCTACCACTGCAATACGCGTGATGTGGTGATCGTCCACATCAACCCGCTCGTCCGCCCGGGCGTGCCCATTACAGCTGCCGACATCCTCAATCGCATCAATGAAATCAGCTTCAACTCGTCGCTGATGCGTGAGATGCGCACCATCGCCTTTGTCACCGACCTCATTCAGCAAGGCAAGGTCGATCGCGACGAGATGAAGGAGATGCTGATCCACTCCATTCGGTCCGACGAGGCGATGTGCGCGCTCAGCGTGTCCAGCAAGTACAACGCGGGCTGGGACTTCCTTTGTGGACTGCGCGATAACGGACGACGCGAGGCCGAGGCGTGGCTCACGGAGAACTACCGGAATATTGGCGAACGGTCGAGTATCGACATCCGAAAGGAATTTCTTTGAACGCCGTCAGAGTACCCTCTCTTCATGAGATTTAACCTTCCATTACGGCGGTCTTGCAGGTGCCACAGACGCCCTGGCTGCAGGCACCCTGGATGTCCGCAAATGCGTTAGCTGCAAACCTCGAAAGAGAGTCATGCAGCCGCGGCAGCTATGCAATATTGGGCGAGTATCGCGAAGCGATTCGACCCGATTATCAACAACCTCGGCTTGATCTGCGTCAGCTTAAAGCGGGTAGTGTTTCGGGTAGGGCAGTTGTGCAACGCCCGTATCGATAGCTGCCTTTGCCACTGCGTCGGCTATTGCTCCGAGCAGGCGAGCATCGAGGGCTTTGGGGAGGATGTAGTCGCGCCCGAACTCAAGTTTATCAACATTGAATGCTTGCAAAACTTCCACGGGAGTCGGCTCTTTGGCCAATTGGCGCAGAGCCTCCACCGCTGCGATTTTCATCGCTTCATTGATCTGTGTTGCCCGGACATCCAGGGTCCCGCGGAAAATGAACGGAAAGCCTAGAACGTTATTGACCTGGTTCGGATAGTCGGAGCGACCGGTCGCCATGATCAGGTCATCGCGTGTCGCCATGGCTAGTTCGTAGCTGATTTCAGGATCTGGGTTTGAGCAGGCAAACACGACTGGATTAGAGGCCATTGCTGCCAGTGCTTCCGCCGGCAAGAGATTGGCTCCAGACAAACCGACAAACACATCGGCACCGCGCATGGCGTCCATCAGTGTGCGAGGGCCACCGTCGTTAGCAAACTGTACTTTGTATTGATTAAGGTCTTCTCGGGCGGAATGGATCACACCGACGCGGTCGACCATATACAGATTGCTTTTTTGAGCGCCGAGACTGAGCAGCAAGCGCATGCATGCGGTCGCTGCGGCACCGGCACCGAGGCAAACAATCCTCGCGCTCCCAAGGGTTTTGCCCTGAATCTCCAGCGCATTCAGCATGCCGGCGGCCGTGACGATGGCGGTGCCGTGCTGGTCGTCATGGAAGACCGGGATGCTGCATTGCTTGATCAGTGCTTCTTCGATTTCGAAGCACTCGGGGGCTTTGATGTCTTCCAGGTTGATGCCACCAAAGGTGTCGGCAATACGCACGACCGTATCGATAAAGGCCTGTGAACTCTCGGCGTTGACTTCGATATCAATCGAGTCGACACCCGCAAAACGCTTGAACAAAAGCGCCTTGCCTTCCATGACCGGCTTACTGGCTAACGGGCCCAGATTGCCCAAACCCAGGATGGCGGTGCCATTGGTGATCACCGCGACAAGATTGCCCTTACCGGTGAAGCGATAAACGCTCTCTGGATTCTTCGCAATCTCGCGGACAGGTTCAGCTACGCCTGGGCTGTAGGCCAGTGCGAGTTGAGCGGCAGTGTCCGCGGGCTTAGTCAACGCAATGCCGATTTTTCCAGGTGTCGGGAATTCGTGGTAATCCAGTGCAGCCTTCTTGAAGTCGGTAGTCATGCGATCCCCATTAATTAGATGTTGATTACAATCACATGCTAACACTATTATAATGCAAGGCAACGAGGTTCCTGAACTCCAGGGCAGGTTCCGAGTTGCTCGCTTGAACCGCTACTGACGAAGGGGTTTGTCAGCTAGCCATCCAGCTCTATTGACCCTGAGACGTCAGGGCGGGCCTGTTTTTCTTGGTCAATAGAACACCTCCTATGCTTGAACCCGTCTTAGGCCACCTTGTGTGGCCATTTTTTTGCGCGTTCGAAAATCATGGGTGTGGGGGGGGCGGGGGGAGCGTCATCAGGCCGTCGTTGACCCAGTGAACTATCGACAGTTTCAACCAGACGCTGTGCAGCAGTGCAACATAGCTACGAGCGAATCAGTGACTTGGGTTGGAAGTGGTGGGGTGTATGGGTGGGTAGACATGCGGCGCTTCGATTCTTTCCTTAAGCGTGGCTGCGTACTCCCTGGCGCCTCGTTCGTTGCGAAACTCCACTCGCCGGCTACCGAAACAAACAGACCAAAGCTCCTCGCTTTGGCTGGTCAGATACTCAATCTTTACGGACATGATCAAACTCCAAGGCAGGAACAATCAGAAGTGAACTTCAGCAGACTTGATGCCAATAATCCGAAGCTCATAGATCAAGTTGCGGATTCCACGCGCACTTGGACACCCATTCCACAAACACTTGGACAGCGATTCCACGCTGACTTGGACACTCATTCCACGGCCACTTGGACACTGATTCCATGAGCACTTGGACAGTGATTTTCCACTGATTCACCCCA
>JAPLSD010000213.1 GCA_026398835.1 Pseudomonas sp. | reverse complement strand
TGCACTCATTCGATAAATACACCCAGTTGAAGACCACCTGGTTTCAACTGCGCTGACAATAAAAACGGAGAACTGGCGATGACCACCCCACGTGAAACCCGCGACTACCAGGCCGCCGATGCCGCGCACCACATCCACGCGTTTGTCGATCAGAAAGCGCTCAACGACGAAGGACCACGGGTGATGGTCCGGGGAGAGCGCCTGCATTTGTGGGACAACGATGGCCAACGTTACCTGGATGGCATGTCTGGCCTGTGGTGCACCAACCTCGGTTACGGGCGCAAGGATCTGGCCGCTGCGGCGAGCCAGCAACTGGAGCAGTTGCCGTACTACAACATGTTTTTCCACACCACTCACCCACAGGTGATCGAACTCTCGGAGCTGTTGTTCAGCTTGCTGCCGGGGCACTACAGCCATGCGATCTACACCAACTCTGGCTCCGAAGCCAACGAAGTGCTGATCCGCACAGTGCGTCGCTACTGGACCATTCTCGGCAAGCCCGAGAAGAAAGTCATGATCGGCCGCTGGAACGGGTACCACGGTTCGACCCTGGCGGCCACGGCACTGGGCGGCATGAAGTTCATGCACGAAATGGGCGGGATGATTCCGGATATCGCGCACATCGACGAACCCTACTGGTTCGCTCACGAAGGCAATCTGACGCCGGCTGAATTCGGTCTGCGAGCGGCGCGGCAACTGGAAGACAAGATTCTCGAACTCGGCGCGGACAAGGTCGCGGCGTTTGTCGCCGAGCCGTTCCAGGGCGCCGGTGGAATGATCTTCCCGCCAGAAAGCTATTGGCCGGAGATTCAGCGGATCTGCCGCAAATACGACGTACTGCTGTGCGCCGATGAAGTGATCGGCGGCTTTGGTCGAACCGGCGAATGGTTCGCCCATGAGCACTTCGGTTTCGAGCCGGACACGCTGTCCATCGCCAAGGGCCTGACTTCGGGTTACATCCCCATGGGCGGGCTGGTGTTGTCCAGACGCATGGCCCAAGTGCTGGTGGAGCAGGGCGGGGTGTTCGCCCACGGGCTGACCTATTCCGGCCACCCGGTGGCGGCCGCCGTGGCCATCGCCAACCTCAAGGCGTTGCGCGACGAAGGGGTGGTCACCCGGGTGAAGGATGACATCGGGCCGTATCTGCAGCAGTGTTTGCGTGAGGTGTTCGGCAATCACCCGCTGGTGGGCGACATTCAAGGCGTGGGCATGGTCGCGGCCCTGCAGTTCGCCGAAGACAAAACCACCCGCAAACGCTTCGCCAACGAGAACGACATCGCCTGGCGTTGCCGGACCTTGGGCTTCGAGGAAGGCGTGATCATTCGCTCGACCCTGGGCCGGATGATCATGGCCCCGGCGCTGATCGCCAGCCGCGAAGAGATCGATGAACTGGTCGGCAAGACACTGAAAGCGGTGGATCGCACGGCGCAGGAGTTCGGCCGGCTCTGATATTGCCGAAGGTCCTGCGGACCTTATCGCGAGCAAGCTCGCTCCCACAGTTGATCGTTCCCACGCGCAGCAAAGGAATGCCGCCATGGACGCTCTGCGTCCGCCGTTATGTGACGCAGAGCGTCACGGGATGCATGCCCACGCAGAGCGTGGGAACGATCATAAACAGCCAATTCCCCCAAACCGCACCCACCCTGGGCGACCTCGCCCATGGCGCTCTTTCGCAGTGCGCGCTACCGAGGTTTTTCATCGCTCCCGGCGACATATTTCCTCATTTTCCTATCCCCTGCCTTGGGCCAACATCGACCTCGCCAGTCAGCCGAAAGCTGACCGCTTCAAGGTCCAGACAGAGACCGCACGTTGTATCTGTTCAAGGCCGCTGGCCGTACTGCCCCGCAAGACAAAACTAAATCAATAGCTGTGGGAGTGCTTCATGATCAAGTCCTTGCTAACGCGTTTCGCCCATCCACTGGCGGTCACCGCCATCGCCACCTGCGTCGCCACCAGCGCCCAGGCCGGCACCCTGTCCATCGGCCATACCACCTGGGTCGGCTATGGCACCCTTTACCTCGCTCAGGACCTGGGCTACTTCAAGGAGAACGGCCTGACGGTTGAACTGCCGGTCGTTGAAGAAGCCTCGATGTACATGGCCGCTCAGGCTTCGGGTCAGCTCTCCGGCTCGGCCTCGACCATCGACGAAGTGCTCAAATATCGCCCGCAGTTCTGCTTCAAGGCCGTTGCGGCGCTGGATGAAAGCCATGGTGGCGACGGAGTGTTAGTGGGCAAGGACGTCAAGAGTTTGCAGGAGCTCAAAGGTAAAGCCATCGCCGTGAACGAAGGCTCGGTGTCGCAGTTCTGGCTCTCGTACCTGCTGAAAAAGAACGGCATGAAAATGAGCGATCTGATCGTTCAGAACATGACCGCCGATGACGGGGTGATCGTCGATGTGGTGGCGCTCAATTGCACCGTCATTGAAAAACAATCGGAAGACGTCAAAGCCCTGGTCGCCGGGTTGTACAAGGCCGTGAAGTACACCCAGGAACATCCCGAAGAGGCCTACAAAATCATGGCCAAGGGCGTCGGCGGTTACCTGGCTGACCCCAAAGAACTGGCCGCTGCGGCCAAGGGTGTGCGCTTCTACGATCAGGCCATGAGCGAGAAACTTCTTGGCTCGCTGGGCAAGCCGGGTGACAGCGCAGCGTTGATCAAACTGGCCAACGAGACCGCCAGCGAACTGCAGGGAAAACCCTACAACGTCAGCAATGACGATCTGGTGGACAACCGCTTCGTCACCCCGCTCTAGGAGGTCAGCATGTTCAAGCGAAATTCATGGTTGAGCCGCTGCGTCACGCCCAAGACCGGTCTGCCGGCGCAAGTGATCTTGAGCGCCAGTGCCATGGCCTGGGTGTTGTTGATCGGGCTATGGGCGGGGCTGTCTTACGGCGGCGTGGTGCCGGGCATGTTTCTGCCGACTCCAGGGGCGGTGCTGGACGCCGCGCTACGCCTGGCGCGCGACGGCACACTCGGGGTGCACGTTTGGGCCAGCCTGGAAGTGGTGATGGTCGGCTTCATCGTCTCGTCGCTGGTGGCAGTGCCGTTGGGTTTGCTGATGGGCAGTTTCCGCATCGTCCAGGCGTTTCTCGAGCCGATGGTCAACTTCATTCGCTACCTGCCGGTGACCTCCTTTGTGCCGCTGTTCATCCTGTGGATCGGCATTGGCCTGGAGCAGCGGGTTTCGGTGATCATCTTTGGGGTGTTCTTCCAGCAACTGGTGATGATTGCTGATGTGTCCAAAGGCATTTCCAAGGACCTGATCAACGCCTCCTACACCCTCGGTTCGAGCCGTCGCGATGCGGTGCTGCATGTGATCGCCCCGGCCTCGCTGCCGGGTGTGCTCGACACCCTGAGGGTCACCATGGGCTGGGCCTGGACTTATCTGGTAGTCGCCGAGCTGGTGGCGGCCTCCAGTGGTCTGGGTTACCTGAGCCTGAAAGCCATGCGTGGCTTTCAGGTGGATGTGATCTTCCTGGCAATCGCGATCATCGGCCTGCTGGGCCTGATCACCGATCAACTGTTCCGCTTCCTACGTCTGAGGGTGGCCGCATGGGCTCAGTAACTGCAGTAAATCCCCGTTTCGTCAGCCCGGTTGCCGCCCCCACGCAGGCCGCGCCACGGCTGCAAGTGGACAAGGTCAGCCTGCGCTACCAAAGCCCCAACGGCAGCACCTTCACCGCGCTGGAACAGGTGTCGTTCGAAGTGCCGGATCAACAATTCGCGGTGCTGGTCGGACCGTCGGGCTGCGGCAAGTCGAGTTTGCTCTACCTGACCGCAGG
>JAPLSD010000715.1 GCA_026398835.1 Pseudomonas sp. | reverse complement strand
TCACCCGGCAGCAGAAGGCCGTCCTCCATGAGGCCGCTTTCGATGCGCCGAATAAACTCATTGACCACCCGTTGTTTCTTGTCAAATCGAACATGTCTAGTCATGTACAAATTGAAGCTGAAACGGTTCGGCCGTAGCAAGAGAATTATTTCATAAGGATGTCAACGGTCATGAAATCCGACCAGTTGCTGGAATGGACCACCGCGTTCGAACGGCGCTCCTACAAGTCGATTTAAGGCTCAAGCCCAATAGGGAAAAACTCACCCCCACTCCAGACACCCAACCAGCGCTGCCCGTCGATTACCCGTGTCACCGCCAATTCCACCAGTTGGTAAAACACATTGCGATGGATCAAGGCTTCGAGATTGGTCCGCACATGCACGTAGGGCGCAGGCTCTTGAGTGTCGGGATCGATCTCCACCCGCAAAGCGTGCTCAGGACCGGCTTCGGCCTGCTCTTCAACGTTGGTGGTGAAACGCAGCACCTGAGCTTCGCCCTCGCCTTCGACTTCAAGGCTGACGGCGACAAAAGGTGCATCGTCGACCTTGATGCCAACCTTTTCCACTGGGGTGATCAGAAAATAGTCATCGCCATCGCGGCGCATGATGGTGGAGAACAGCTTGACCATCGGTTTGCGCCCGATGGGTGTACCGAGGTAATACCAGGTCCCGTCACGAGCGATCCGCATATCGATATCGCCGCAGAAGTCGGGATTCCACAAGTGGACCGGTGGCAAGCCTTTGGATTTGGGGATTTGCCCCAACAGATCGTTAGCTTTTTGCGGACCACTCATGTTGTTCTCCTGTGTATTGCTTAGTCGCTCAAGCCCAACAGACTGCGAGCGTATTGCTCCAGCGGCGGGCCAAGCAAGTCTTCTGGCGCGTTGTCGTGGAACGTCAGTAAACCGCCACGGCTGTGAATACGTGCAGTATCGACCAAATACTGGGTGCTGGTCTCGATCAACATGATTTGAATGACGCCACTGTCGATCCCCAGGCGATCCACGGCTTGCTGATCGGCCCATTCATCGGAGTTGCCGATCCGGTCGTCAGCCTTGGCGAAGCGGGTGTAGAGCAAGTAATGCGCACCGGCCCCGCGGGCCTCGGTCATCGCTTCGTCCAGCCCTTCAGGCGTCCGGGCACGACGGACCATGGGGAAGTATTCGACAAAACCGTTGAAGGCCTCTTCGGCGACCACGTTAGGTCGCGGATTGGCACTGCCCGGCGGCGCGAAGGCGCCTTGGGCGATATAGATGAATGAGTCGGGTTGTATGCGCAACGAGTTAGAACGGTGGGTATCGCTGTGATCAAGCAAGCCTGCATCGCTCATATGATAGCGAGCGCCCTCGCCCAGATCGCTGACATTCATGCAGCCACCAAGCGCCAAAATGGCCAGCAGCAAAACCAGGCTACGCATCCTACCCTCCAGAGGCCGGTGACGGAAAACCGGCGAATCCTGGCAGGATGCAGCTTCCGCGCCAGTCAGTAAGGCGCCTGAACGATTGCGAATTGAAAATGAGAAATTATGGCGAGGGACGATCAACCGCCGATGATTTTCATGATGGTCGCGCCGCCGGAAAACGCCACTTCCTGCTTGTCGCCCAAGGCTTTCACCAGCAGGCGCTGCAAGGCCGGCAAAGCTTCGTGGCGCGGCTTGTCCAGCAGATCGCCGACATAGTGCCGATTGCTCGACGACAGGCAGCCATGCAGCCACCCGGTGGAGGACAATCGCAGCCGTGAACAGGTCCTACAGAACGGCACACTTTCATTTGCGATCACGCCGAAGAATCCCTGACCCGGAATTTCATAGCGCACCGCCGTGGCATCCACCGGAGCATCAGCCTGGAGATACTCGTAGCGATCGCCGATCAGGCTCAACAGCTGCTGAAGGCTGACGAACTGCTGCAAGAACGCATTCGAATCGCTGGCCAAATGGCCCATACGCATCAATTCGATAAAGCGCAGCTCATAACCGCGCTCAAGGCAGTAATCAAGCAGCGGCATCACCTGATCCAGGTTCTGCCCGCGCAATGGCACCATATTGACCTTGATCTTCATGCCTGCGGCTTTCGCCTGATCCATCCCGTCAAGCACGGTCGCCAGATCGCCACCGCGGGCGATGCTGCGGAAGGCGCCAGGGTCAAGGGTATCGAGGGAAACGTTGATCCGGCGAATGCCGGCATCCACCAGCAACGGCAGTTTGCGCGTCAAGAGCTGGCCATTGGTGGTCAGGCTGATATCCACCAGACCCATCTGCCCCACTGCCCCCATGAAGGCTTCCAGTTTGGGGCTGACCAAGGGTTCCCCACCGGTGATACGCAGGCGCTCGATGCCGGCCGCTTCGATCAGATAAGCAACACCGCGAGCCATGGCCTCGGCCGACAATTCATCCTGCGCAGCGACCAGCCGCTTGCCGTTCGGCACGCAGTAGGTACACGCGTAGTTGCAGGCTGAAGTCAGGCTGATCCGCAAATTGCGAAAACGCCTGCCTTGACGGTCAACGATCATGGATCACTCCGGCGGAAGAAGATTCGGACCCGCAAAACTTGACTCACAAATCAAGTTTTAGCAAGCCCTATGCCTGAGTATATTCCTGAGGTACTGCGCCATATAGGGAAACATGGTGCAATAAAGCAACTGAATGACTCAGCTGCTGGGGGTGTCGGTATCGCGCTTGCGCTTGTTGCCCATGCGCACGCCGATGTCCATCAGGAACTGGAAGAAACCTTCCTGATCTTCCAGCACATTGCTCCAGAACGGCGAGTGATACAGCGCCACAGCACCATGCACCAGTGCCCAGGATGCGCAATAGTGGAAGTAAGGCGGGACGTCTTCAAGCTTGCCTTCGCTGATGCGGCCCTTGATCAACAAGGTCAGACGCTCGAAGTTGGAGGCACGAATCTTGTGCAGTTCCTCGACCATCTCCGGTACCTGATTACCCTTGACCACCTTCTCTTCCAGACGGTCGAACAAACGGTAACGCTGCGGATCGCGCATACGGAATTCGAAGTAGGCCCGGGACAGGGCTTCCTTATCCTTGTCGACATCGGCAGAGTGCAACAGCTCGTTCAGGTCACGCTCGTAGTCGAGCATCAGGCGCAGGTAAATCTCCGCCTTGGACTTGAAGTGCTTGTAGATGGTCCCTTTGCCGATACCCACGGCATCAGCGATCATCTCGACGGTAACGCTGTCTTCACCGTGTTCGAGGAACAGCTTTAGCGCGGTATCGAGAATTTCTTGCTCGCGGCGACGAAACTCACGGACCTTACGAGGTTCTTTCTGCATAAGAAAAGGTCTGTAGGGGTCAAAATCGAAGCCGCGTATTATGCCTAACTTGCGCCAAATTGCACGGATCATCCGACCATGTCTACGTTTCTTGATGAATTTGTACAGGCTCCGGGCCTGCGTTATTTGAATCATGCGGCCGTCGCACCTTGGCCAAATCGCGCTGCCGTGGCGGTCGCCCGCTTCGCTCAGGAGAACGTTTTACTGGGCGCACGGGACTATTCGGACTGGATGACCCTCGAGCAACGCCTGCGCGAACGCTTGATGCGCCTGCTTAACGCTCCGTCGACGGATGACGTCGCACTGGTCAAAAATACTTCGGAAGCGCTGTCATTTGTTGCCTTCGGACTGGAGTGGCAGAGCGGCGATCAGATTGTCATTAGTAACGAAGAATTCCCTTCCAACCGTATCGTCTGGGAAGCCCTGGCGCCGCAAGGCGTGGAAGTGGTTCAGGTCAGCCTCAAAGGCGATGACCCTGAAGGCGCCCTGCTGAGCGCCTGCGGCCCGCGCACCCGCTTGATGTCAGTAAGTGCGGTTCAATTCGCCAGCGGCCTGCGCCTGGACCTGCAGCGCCTCGGCGCCGGCTGCAAACAACAGAACGTGCTGTTCTGCATCGACGCCATCCAGCAATTGGGCGCGCTGCCTTTTGATGTCCAGATTTATCAATGCGACTTTGCCATGGCTGACGGCCACAAATGGCTCTTGGGGCCTGAAGGACTGGGCGTGTTCTATTGCCGCAGCGAGCTGCGCGAGCAGCTTAAGCTCCATGAATTCGGCTGGCACATGCTCGAACACATGGGCGATTACAATCGTACCGAATGGGAGCCTGCGAAAAGTGCACGCCGCTTCGAGTGCGGCAGCCCGAACATGCTCGGCGCCATGGCACTGGAGGCTAGCTTGTCGCTGCTGGAGGAAGTCGGCATGGATCAAGTAGCCGCGTTGATCGCCGAGCGCGTGCAATGGCTACAGGACGGCTTGAGCGACATTCCTGGCGCGCAACTGCACAGCCCGCTGAACCCCGCCCGGAGGGGAGGGATTTTCTCGTTCAGTATCGATGGTATCGATACTCAGGTGGTTTACGAGCAACTCAAACAGCAACAAGTTGTGTGCATTCCTCGCGGCCCCGGCATTCGTTTTTCCCCGCATTTCTACACAGAAAAGCGCGTGATCGACGAAACTTTGGCAATTGTGGCGACTATTGCAAAAAGATGAGAACTCAACCGAAGCGCGCGTATTCCAAATCTGTTTAAAAAACAGAGGGGTCAGACTGGACTCAACGCAATAGTGATCAATACTTGAACTGTCGGCGTGACATCTCCCCCAAGTGGCTCGCCGATGAAGGTACCAACGGACTGCGTGCCTTTGTTTTACTCCTAATGGTCTTAACCCGGATTCCCCCCCCAGAACCCGGGTTTTTTTTGCCTGCGATTTATGTGGGAGCGAGCTTGCTCCAGGAGCTGCTCACGCAGGACCGATGACATGCGCCAACGGGAACAACCGCTTGAAGTTCTCCGTCGTCTGTTCGGCGAAACGCTCGTAAGGTTCACCTCGCAACATCGCCAGAAACTCCGCGACATCTCGTACGTACTGCGGCAGGTTCGGCTTGCCCCGATGAGGGATCGGCGCCAGGTACGGTGAGTCGGTTTCCACCAGTAAACGATCAGCCGGCACTTGCCTGGCGACATCACGCAAGGCATCGGCATTGCGGAACGTGACGATACCGGACAGGGAAATATAGAAACCCAGATCCAGCGCGGCCTTGGCCATCTCCCAGTCTTCGGTGAAGCAGTGCAGCACGCCCGCCTGAGGCAACGCCGCCTCGCGCAACAGCGTCAAGGTATCCGCTCGCGCGCCACGGGTATGGACGATAACCGGCTTGCCGGTCTGCTGCGCAGCTTGCAGATGCAGGCGAAAGGATTCTTGCTGCAGCTCGGCCGCTTCCGGCTCGTAGTGATAATCCAGACCTGTTTCACCAATGGCCACAACCCGCGGATGGTTGAGTTCGCGCAACAGCCACTCCAATGCAGGTGCCGCACCGGGCTGCACGTCGAGCGGGTGGACGCCAACCGAGCAGTCGACATCGGCATAGCGCTCGGCCAGCGCTTTGACATCAGCCGCGTTCTCGACGCTTACGCCAATACAGAGAAAGTGTCCGACACCGCGTTGACGAGCCGCTTCGAGGGCTGCATCGAGAGAGCCGGCATGTTCGGCAAGGTCGAGACGATCAAGGTGACAATGGGAATCTACGAGCATAAAAGGCTGCAACTACATCGTATGAGTGGGACGGTCGGACTTCAGTGCTCCGGCCAGATGGGTTTCGATTCTACTGCGAGCGGCATTGTCGCCGTCATTGAACTGCACGCCGACACCCGCAGCACGGTTGCCTTGCGCACCCTTGGGGGTAATCCAGGTGACTTTGCCGGCAACCGGAATCTTTTCCGGCTCATCCATCAGGCTCAGCAGCATGAAAACCTCATCACCCAACTTGTAGCTTTTGTTGGTCGGGATAAACAAGCCGCCGTTTTTGATGAAGGGCATGTAAGCCGCATACAGCACCGACTTGTCCTTGATGGTCAGGGACAAGATGCCGTTGCGCGGTCCCGGACTGACAAGATCGTTCATACGGACCTCCGCTGCTGAATACCCGAGTCTAGGCCCGGACGATCAATTCCGGGTAGGCAAACCTGCCCATTGCACCAATAACGCCTCAAGCAACAGCACGCGATTGAGGTTGGCTTTGCTCAACACCTTCTGGCGCTGGGCGAGAATCCAGTCCTGGATATTCAGGACCTTCTCCTGAGAAGATTTCTGCGCCAGGTATTGCACGACTTTGCGCATATCGGGCAAACCCAGCCCCGCCTCGTCCTGAGTAAGTTGATAACGCAGGATCAGGCTCGACCAGTCGCAGAACCAGTCGAACAGCAACAGCAGTGGAATCGCATTCCAACCCTCAGCCAACTGGGTGGGTGATTGCTGCTGCTTGAGCAACTTCTTCACACCATCGACCACCAGGGCGCGCTGCTCACGCACACCTTGCGCCTGCAAGGTAACCGCGGCCAACGGCGAACCGGCGGCCAGCGTCAGCAGCTCAACGCGCTCTTCTTCAGCGCAGTCGGGCAAGACCTTGGCCAGCCACGCCAGGCTCATCGCTTCGCTCGGCAGTGGACAAGCCTGCTGCACACAGCGACTCTTGACGGTCGGCAACAAACGGCTTGGTTGATGGCTGACCAACAGCAACACCGTATCGCCGGAAGGCTCTTCGAGGCTTTTCAGCAAGGCGTTGGCGGCGTTGTTATTCATCGCCTCCGCCGGCTCGATCAGCACCACTTTGCGCCCTCCCATCTGGGCGGTCTGCACCACGAAGCCGACCAACTCACGAACCTGATCGACCTTGATCGCCTTGTCCGCCTCTTCCGGCTCCAGCACGTAATTATCCGGATGGCTACCCGCCTTGAGCAGCATGCAGGATTTGCATTGCCCGCAAGCGTCCAGCCCTTGCGGCCTCTGACAGAGCAAACGGGCCATCAAGCGCTCCGCCAACGCGCGCTTGCCGATGCCCACTGGGCCATGCAGCAAGTAGGCGTGAGCATGCTGTGCACGCCCCGCCAGCTGTTGCCAGAGGCTGTCCTGCCAAGGGAAGGCCTCAGCCACGGTAAAGCCCTAGCAATTGTGGCAGCAAGGCATCCAGCGACTGCTGAACCTGCGCTAACGGCTGCGCGGCATCCACCAGGCGATAATGCTTCGGATCAGCCTCGGCGCGTTTCAGGTAAGCACTGCGGACCGCGTCGAAGAACACTCGACCTTCAAGCTCGAAACGGTCCAGCCGTCCACGGGCACTGGCACGGGCCAGACCGACCTCGACCGGCAGATCGAACACCAATGTCAGGTCCGGACGTAAATCACCCTGAACGAAGGTCTCCAGGGTTGCGATGCGCTCCAGCGACAAACCTCGACCACCACCCTGATAGGCGTAAGTGGAATCGGTAAAGCGATCACACAACACCACCGCACCTTTGGCCAGCGCCGGGCGAATCACCTCGGCCAGATGCTGGGCACGCGCGGCGAAAACCAGCAGCAGCTCGGTGTCGGCGCTCATCACTTCATCGCCAGGCATCAACAACACTTCGCGAATCCGCTCAGCCAACGGTGTGCCGCCCGGTTCACGGGTCAGCAACACTTCGATACCTTCGGCGCGCAGACGCTCGGCCAGGTACTCGCGGTTGGTGCTTTTGCCTGCACCTTCCGGGCCTTCCAGGGTAATAAACAGACCAGTCACAGGCAGTCCTTAATCAGAGTCATTGCGGGCTTTGCGGCTCGGTCGCGTCGGGCGCGGGAACCGGAGCCTGTTGTTCCCGAGTTGTTTCGGGAGCTGGCTGCGGAGCGCTATCGGCAGGCGTCTCAGGCACCGGGTTCGAAATATCCGGTGCCTGAGGCGCCGTTATCGGCGCAGGGCTGGATCGATAGTCCGCACGCCGCTTGAGCTGAAACTCGCGCACCGCACTATTGTGCGCATCCAGGTCATCGGAGAACACATGGCTGCCGTCACCACGGGCCACGAAATACAAACTGTTTCCCGGCACCGGATTCAGCGCCGCACGAATCGCTTCGCGCCCTACCATCGCAATCGGCGTCGGTGGCAACCCGGAGTTCATGTAAGTGTTGTAAGGCGTCGCTTCGCGTAAATTTTCGCGGGTCAACTTACCGTTGTAGCGCTCGCCCAATCCATAGATCACTGTAGGATCGGTTTGCAGCAACATGCCGATCTGCATGCGCCGTACGAAGACGCCGGCAATCTGCCCACGCTCCTGTGGTACGCCGGTTTCTTTCTCCACCAGCGAAGCCATAATCAGTGCTTGATAGGGCTCGGTGTAGGGTGCATCAGCCGAGCGCTTGTTCCATTCTTTGGCGAGAACATCGTCCAGACGCTGGTAGGCTTTTTCCAGCAGATCCGCATCGCTCATGCCTCGCACAAAACGGTAGGTATCCGGAAAAAACCGTCCTTCTGGAAACACGCCGGTATGACCGAGTTTGTCCATCACTTCGCTATCGCTCAAGCCGGCGAGGGTCTGTTCAAGTTTTTCTTGCTTGGCCAAGGCCGCGCGCACCTGACGGAAATTCCAGCCCTCGACCAGGGTCAGGCTGTACTGCACCACTTCGCCACGCTGCCACAGGCCGATCAGACCTTGGGCAGTCATGCCCGGTGTCATGCGGTACTCACCGCCGTGCAGCGGTTGGCCGTCGAGATTCAAGCGCCAGTACAGACGCAGCCAAAAGGCGTCTTCCAGGACGCCGTCGGCCTGCAGGCGATTGAAGGTTCCGCTCGGCGTCGAACCAGGCGGCACATCAAACAATTCTTCTTGTGTCAGTTTGAGCGGCTGCTCCAGTGCCGAGTTCAGCTTCCAGGCCGAAGCGCCCAGCAGCAGTCCTGCCAGAACCAGTCCGGTTTCCAGCAGCAGCAAGAATTTACGTCTCACAAATCAAGCATCCAGTAGCGCGCGGGCAATGCCTTGCAGTTTACGGGTGAGCGGACCAACCGGCCAGCTCAGCGCAGCATAAGCGCGTACCGGCCAAACGCCGTACACGCTGTTGCAGACGAAGACTTCGTCGGCCTGTTGCAGCTGGTCGAGACTGATCTCGGTTATTTCTGTGGGGATTCCCAGCGACTTGGCTTGAAACAATAATTCGGCTCGCATCACGCCGGCAACGCCGCAGCGACTTAAATCGGCCGTCAGCAACGCACCCTCGCGCGCCAGAAACAGATTACTGAATACCCCTTCGATCACACGCCCGGAGAGGTCCAGCATCAAGCCTTCGGCGTGCTCGGTATCCTGCCACTCGGAGCGGGCGATAACCTGTTCCAGACGATTCAAGTGCTTGAGCCCCGCGAGCAAGGGCTGCTCGCAAAGTCGCGTGACGCAGGGGAAAAGGCGAATACCTTGCTTGCCATGGGCAGACGGGTAAGCAACTGGTGGATTGCCTTGCAGAATCCGGCGGGCCTGAGCAGCCGGATCGGCAGCATAGCCGCGCAGGCTGTCGCCACGAGTGAGGATCAGTTTGAGCACGCCCTCGCCCAGGACTGCGGCATAAGCCAACAGTTCGCTGCGGATCAATGATTGATCCACAGCGATAGCCAGACGCGAACAACCGTCGGCCAAACGCTGCAGATGTCGATCCAGCAGCAATGGCTGACCAGCCCTGACGGCGATAGTCTCGAACAGACCATCGCCGTAAGCCAGGCCGCGATCTTTTAGCGACAGAGCGTCAGCCGGCTGACCGTCGACCCAGCTTTGCATCAACCGGCGAACCGACGAAACACCAGAGAACCGTTGGTACCACCAAACCCGAACGAGTTGGACAGCACCACATCGATATTCATGTCACGCGCGGTATGCGGCACGAAATCAAGGTCGCAGCCTTCATCCGGCTCATCCAGGTTGATGGTCGGTGGAGCGACCTGGCCGTTGATCGCCAGCACACTGAAGATCGCCTCGACGGCACCGGCCGCGCCCAGCAGATGCCCAGTCATGGACTTGGTCGAACTGACCGCCATCTTGTAGGCCTGCTCACCGAAGACAGTCTTGATCGCCTGGGCTTCCGCGAGGTCACCGGCCGAGGTCGATGTGCCGTGGGCATTGACGTATTGCACTTGATCGACGTTCAGCTTGGCATCACGCATAGCGTTGGTAATGCAGCGCGCTGCGCCCGCGCCATCGGCGGGTGGCGACGTCATGTGATAAGCGTCGCCGCTCATGCCAAAGCCGATCAACTCGGCATAAATGGTCGCACCGCGAGCTTTAGCGTGCTCCAGTTCTTCGAGCACCAGGGCACCGGCACCGTCGGAGAGCACAAAACCGTCACGACCCTTGTCCCATGGGCGGCTGGCGCGGGTCGGCTCGTCGTTGCGCGTCGACAGCGCACGGGCGGCACCGAAGCCGCCCATACCGAGGCCGCAAGCGGCCATCTCGGCACCGCCGGCAATCATCACATCGGCCTCGCCGTAAGCAATGTTGCGCGCCGCCATGCCGATGCAGTGCGTACCCGTGGTACAAGCAGTCGAAACGGC
>JAPLSD010000427.1 GCA_026398835.1 Pseudomonas sp. | reverse complement strand
CATGCGTTTCTGCTGGCCGGGGTCACCGGCAGCGGCAAGACCGAAGTCTATTTGCAGTTGATCCGCGAAACCCTCGAGGCCGGCAAGCAGGCACTGGTGCTGATTCCCGAGATCAACCTCGGCCCGCAAACCCTGGCGCGCTTCGAACAACGCTTCAATGCCCGCATCGCGCTGGTGCACTCGGCAGTCAATGACCGCGAACGCCTTGAATCATGGCTGGCGGCCCGAGATGGAGACGCTGACATTATTATCGGCACTCGCTCGGCGCTGTTCACTCCGATGAAGAACCCTGGCCTGATCATCATCGACGAAGAACACGACGGTTCCTATAAACAGCAAGAAGGCCTGCGCTATCACGCTCGTGATCTGGCTCTGGTGCGCGCCCGCCAGGAAAATATTCCGATCGTCCTGGGTTCGGCCACGCCTTCGCTGGAAAGCCTGCACAACGCCTACACCGGCCGCTATGGTTTGCTGCGTCTGAACCAGCGGGCCGGCGGCGCGCAGCAACCACGTTTTCTACGGCTGGACGTTAAAAGTCGTCCGCTGGACAGCGGTATTTCCGGACCAATGCAGCAAGCCATCGGCCAGACCCTCGCGGCGGGGCAGCAAGTGCTGGTGTTTCTCAACCGCCGCGGCTTCGCGCCAACGCTGCTGTGCCACGACTGCGGCTGGATGTCCGAATGCAACCGCTGCGATGCGCGGATGACAGTGCATCAGCGCTCTGGCGAACTGCGCTGCCACCACTGTGGCTATGTGGAGCGCGTGCCGCGCCATTGCCCGCAATGCGGCAAAGTTGATTTGCGCCCCGTCGGCGCGGGCACCGAGCGAGCTGAAGAGCGGCTGGGGATTCTCTTTCCGGATTACCCGGTGCTACGCGTCGACCGCGACAGCACCTCGCGCAAGGACGCGATGAACCAGCTGTTCGCTACCATCCAGAAAGGTCAGCCGTGCATTCTGGTGGGTACGCAGATGCTCGCCAAAGGGCATCATTTCCCGCGAGTGACCCTGGTGTCGATTCTGGACGCTGATGGAGGGCTGTTTTCCGGGGACTTTCGCGCCAGCGAACGCATGGCCCAGCTGATCGTCCAGGTCGCCGGACGTGCAGGCCGCGCTGAGGAACCGGGAAAAGTAATCATCCAGACACACCTGGCCGACCATCCGTTGCTGGTCCAGCTGACCGAACAAGGCTACTTCGCCTTTGCCGAACAGGCCTTGAGCGAGCGCCGTGCCGCTGGGCTGCCACCTTTCGCGCATTTGGCGCTGCTGCGGGCTGAAGCGCATAAACCGGGACAGGCCGAAGGCTTTCTCGATGAGGCCTGCAGCGAGGCCGAGCGCTTGCTGGGTGAACAGCATCTGACCGGCATCGAGTTGCTCGGCCCAGTGCCGGCACCCATGGAGAGGCGCGCCGGCCGCTATCGCGCGCAATTATTGCTGCAAGCCTCTGCCCGCGCGCCATTGCATCGACTGCTAAGCGCCTGGCTGCTGGTGCTGGAGCAGATGCCAAGCGGGCGACAGGTGCGCTGGTCTTTGGATGTTGATCCCGTCGATTTGTATTGATTGGAAGATTGCCTTCGCGGGCAGAATAGTCACCACATATCCATAACCTGCCCGCTATAGTTGGCAAGCACGTCTGGGCAACGGATAATGCCCAGTTTTTCCACCTGCGCATCGAAGCGCCGCCGCGCCTGCGGTCGAAAGAGAAGACCATGAAAGACACCATTCGCCAGCTGATCCAGCAAGCCATCACCCAACTCGTCAACGAAGGTGTGTTGCCTGAAGGCCTGACGCCGGCGAT
>JAPLSD010000056.1 GCA_026398835.1 Pseudomonas sp. | reverse complement strand
AGCAATGGTGCGACCTCGTCATAGCTGTGAATGTCGTACGGCCAGCCGTGCAGAAGAATCACCACCGGCCCATCGGCCGGGCCTGTTTCGGCGTACGCCACGTTCAGTAGTCCGGCGTTGACATGCTTCAGTGGGCCGAGCGCAGAGGTTGCCGCATGAGTGGCGCCGGCACTGATCGTGGCTGGCTGTGCGGTTGCGGTCGTTTGCGCGTGGGCCGCGCCGAGAACGCCGAACAGGGTGAACGCGAGGATCGACGAGCCGACCGGACGGCGGCGAGTTTTGCTGGTTCTGTTGTTCTGCACTGTCATCTTCATGGTGATGTCTCCGTTGCAAGTCGTTGACTATGGGTTCTGGCTGATCCCCTTCAAACCTTGCTTGCATTTGAACGTGGTGACGTATCTGGACTGTGTCGAATCGCAGGCCAGATGAAAGCCTAGGTATCGAGATGTCATTCAGACACACTGTGATACACAGCAGATCAGCAGAATCGCTATGGGATGACCTCGACATTCGTCATGAAGCGGGTCATCCAGATGCGCGGATACCCGGCCTTTGTCGGTAAATACGCGCGAGATTGTTCTTGATTCGCAAACACTGAAGTCGCTGAGAATGGAATTGTTGGGGTAGTGACGGGCTTGTAGCCTGCATTACGCCGAACGCTACGATCTGCCAAGGATCGAGTGGAGCCCAAGCCAGGGCCCATCAAGACAGACACTTTCTTGTCATACCTTGTTTTCGGACTTTTGCCCTTTCGGGGGTTTGGCTCCTAATAAAAATAAGGAAGGCAGGTATGAGTATTCGTGCATGGGCATGTGCAGCAACCCTGTTCGCTCCCGTTCTGGGTTCCGGTGTTTTATTTCCCTCGATGGCTTCGGCGGCGGACGATCCGATGGGCTCGCTGGTTCGCGGGATTTTCGGCGATAGCCTTGAGCGCGAACATGGCATCAAGGTCTACGGCTGGGGCCAGGTGGGTGCGAGCTACAACAACAACGGCACGGATGACGTCAGCAAACAAAGCTTCTTCACCTCCGAAGAAGGCGTGAACCTCAACCAGTTCGCCCTTGCCGTGGAAAAGAAACCCAAGAGCAACGTGATTGGTCGGGTAGGGCCGTTCCCGGGACCCATGCCGCAAGAGGCTGACTGGGGTTTCAACGTCACGACGCTGTACGGCAAGGATGCGCGCTTCTTCAAGACGTATGGCTGGGACGAAGACCTGAGCGTCAACCGCAACAACAAGGCCGAAGACCCTGCGTTCACCATCGCTCAGGCCTACGTCGACTTCTACTTCCCGGTGCTCGGCGGTTCGGACCTGATGATCGGGATTTTCCACACGCCGCTGGAAAATGAAATCGGCTTCGCCTTGCCATCGCCCGCACCGACGGACTTCTACTCGCACACGTACTCGTTCATGCACGGCCCGGCTAAACATGCCGGTGCGCTGTACTCGTTCAAACTGCCTTCGGCACCTGGCGAAAGCATGCTGGGCTTCGAACTGGGCGTGGTGCAGGGCTGGAACAACCTGCAAGACCCCAACCACTCTCCTCATGTGATCGCCAACGTGCGCTGGCGCTCGGCGGACTTCGGGACCTGGATCGACTGGGAAAACATCTACGGCAACGGCGCCGGCGACAGCTTCGCCGAGTGCAGCTGTGGCTCGCCGCTGCCGGCCGGCACCAAGGATAACAACTACAAGCGTCTGGCGTCCTACCTGACCCTGTCCCAGGTAATCGATCCGAGTAACCGCGTGGCGTTGGAGTTGAACTACGGCAAGCAGGAGCACGGGGCTTTCGCCGGGTTCGCCAATAAAACCGACGCCACTTGGTACGGCACCGACATTAGCTTGTATCACCGAATCACCGAAAACGTGATGTGGAACAGCCGCGCCGAGTGGTTCTACACCGACGTACCGGTGCACGTGCTGATGGCCAACATCGACCCGAACACGGGCATTCCCGATCCGACCTGGGGCAGTTTCTACGGCGTGACCACTAACGTTGCCTGGACGCCGACTCCCAACGTGCGCCTGCGTCCGGAACTACGCTACGACATCCATTCCGGCCCCGGCCGCGATGCCTACGCCGATGGGCAAAAGGATTCACAAGTAGTCGCGTCGTTCGACGTCAGTTTCTTCTTCTAAACCGACTTCTTTCGTTTACCCCTGACCCTGCGTGATGGCTCCGCCACACGTGGCGACCCTGTTCGTCCAGGCTTTTGGAGTACTTACATGACAGACAACAACGATAAAAACCTGTTTGGCCGCGATTTCTCGCGCCGTGATTTCCTGCGCAGCACCGGTGTTGCCGCCGCAGGTGTGGCGTTGGCCAGCCTGCCGTTCAACTTTGCCATTGGCGGTGAACGGGTGATCAAGCTCGGCTATGTCAGCCCGCAAACCGGGCCGTTGGCGCCTTTTGCCGCCGCTGATAACTACATCATTGAATCGCTCAAGCAGGTGTTGAAAAACACCATCAACGTGGCCGGCAAGGCCTATCGCCTGGAAGTCATCGTTAAGGACAGCCAGTCCAACCCCAACCGCGCGGCGGAAGTGGCGAACGAGCTGATTCTGTCTGATTCGGTCGACCTGATGCTGGTGTCGTCGACCCCGGAAACCACCAACCCGGTCTCCGACCAATGCGAAATCAACGAGATTCCGTGTATTTCCACGGTTGCGCCGTGGCAGCCGTGGTTCTTTACCCGTGGTGGCAAGCCTGACCAGGGTTTCGAATGGACCTATCACTTCTTCTGGGGCCTGGAGGATGTGATCGGTACTTACAGCTCCATGTGGGGCGCCATGCCGTCCAACAAGGTGGTCGGCGGTCTGTTCCCCAACGATGGCGACGGCAATGCCTGGGGCGATCCGAAACTCGGCTTCCCACCGGTGTTGGCGCAAAAGGGTTTCCAACTGGTCGACCCTGGTCGCTTTCAAAGCTTGACCGACGATTTCTCGGCACAGATCGCTGCGTTCAAAAAGGCCGACGTCGAGATCGTCACCGGTGTGGTCATTCCACCGGACCTGAGCACCTTCTGGACCCAGGCCCGCCAGCAGGGCTTCAAGCCCAAAGCGGTGTCGGTTGGCAAGGCGCTGCTGTTTCCCACGGCGGTCGAGGCATTGGGCAAGGCCGGCAACAACCTGTCGACCGAAATCTGGTGGGGCCCGACGCACCCGTTCAGCTCGTCATTGACTGGCGCCAGTGCCGGGCAGTTGGCCCAGGGCTTTACCCAGGCGACCGGCAAGCAGTGGACTCAACCGCTGGGTTTCGTGCATGCCCTGTTCGAACTGGCAGTGGACATCCTCAAGCGCACCCAAGAAGTCGGTAACCCGCACGCAGTCCGCGACGCATTGCTCAAGACCAACCTCAACACCGTGGTCGGGCCGATCAACTGGAACAACGGACCGGTGAAGAACGTCGCGAAGACACCGCTTGTCAGCGGCCAATGGCGGCTGGGCAATGACAACAAATACGACCTGATCGTGACCAGCAATGCCACCGCACCAGCGATTCCACTGGGCGGCGAAATGCAGGCCATTACGTATTGATCGCTCGAAAAGACACGGGTGCACCATGCAACAACCACTTCTGCAAATGAACGATGTGCACAAAAGCTACGGCTCGGTGAAGGTCACGGACGCGATGAGCCTGACCCTGCAACCGGGTGAAGCCTTGGGCATCATCGGTCCCAATGGCGCGGGGAAAAGCACGCTGTTCAACCTGATCGCCGGCGGCGTGGCGGCCGACAGCGGCACGATCCATTTCGAAGGCCGCAACGTCACCCGTGAACCGGTGTTCAAGCGTTGCCAGCAAGGCATTGGCCGCTCCCATCAGATCCCGCATCCGTTCGTGAAAATGACCGTGTTCGAGAACCTGCTGGTGGGCGCAACTTTCGGCGCGCGGTTGCGCGACAAAGAGGCCAGTCAGTGGTGCGCACAGACCCTGGAACTGACGGGGCTGATGCGCAAGGCCAACGTGCTGGCCGGCTCGCTGACACTGCTGGACCGCAAACGCCTGGAAATGGCTCGCGCCTTGTCGACCCAGCCGCGGCTGTTGTTGCTGGATGAAATCGCTGGTGGTCTGACCGAACCGGAATGCCTGGCGCTGGTGGAAACCATCCAAGGCATTCACAAGGCGGGCGTCGCCATCATCTGGATCGAACACATCGTGCATGCGTTGCTGGCGGTGGTCAGCCGCCTGACGGTGATCAACTTCGGCGCCAAATTGGCCGAAGGCGAACCGCGCGGCGTGATGGCTGATCCACGAGTCCAGGACATCTACATGGGCATCGGGAGCTGAAGCATGTCGACGAATGAAAACCTGCTGTCCATCGAAAAACTCTGTGCCGGCTATGGCGACTTTCAAGCGCTGTTCGATATCAGCCTGACCCTTGAGGCGGGCGAAACCGTGGCGATCATTGGCTCTAACGGCGCGGGCAAATCGACGCTCCTGCGCTCTCTGGCCGGACTGATCAAAAACCAGCCCGGCGCCATCACCTTCAAGGGCCAGGCGATTGGTGAACTGGCGGCGAATCAGGTGCTCGAGCGCGGCATCGCTTTGGTGCCGGAAGGCAGAAAGCTGTTTCCCTCGCTCAGTGTCGAAGAAAACCTGTTGATCGGGGCCTACAGCAAACGCCCTGGCCCGTGGACGCTTGCGCGGATCTATCAGCTGTTTCCGGTGCTGGAAAAACTGCGCAAACGCCCAGGCACTGCACTGTCCGGCGGCCAGCAGCAAATGGTTGCAATTGGCCGGGGCTTGATGGCGAACCCGCAGTTGCTGTTGTGCGACGAGATCAGCCTGGGACTGGCACCGACCACGATCAAGGATATCTACGCCGCGCTGCCCTCGATCAAGGCCGACGGCACCACGGTGATTCTCGTGGAGCAGGACATCAATCAGGCGTTGAGTGTCTGCGACCGTTTCTATTGCTTCCAGGAAGGGCGGGTGTCCCTGACTGGCCGCGCTGGGGACGCGGACAAAGCGCAAATCAAAGCCGCGTATTTCGGGATCTAGATATGGAATGGCTCAATACTCTGCTTCAAGGCATGTTGCTCGGTGCATCTGGGGTTCAGCCCGCTGGCGAGCTTGCTGATCGTGGTGCCGTTGATGTTCTGTTTCGGCTATCTGCTGCAACGGCTGTTGCTCAACAGAACACTTGGCCAGGACATCCTGCCGCCACTGCTGGTGACCTTTGGCCTGTCGATCATCGTGCAGAACGTGCTGCTGGAGTTTTTCAGTGCTGACAGCCAAAAGCTGTCCCAAGGCGGCCTCGAAGTCGCCAGTGTCGGCTTCGGCAGTCTGAGCGTAGGCGTCATGCCGCTGATCGTATTTTGCAGTGCGTTGCTGATCATCGGCGGCCTGCAATTGCTGTTTTACAAAACCGCAGTGGGCCGGGCGTTTCGTGCCACCTCCGATGACCAGCAAACCGCGCGGCTGATGGGCGTCAACAACGCGCATATTTTCGGTCTGGCCATGGCGCTGGCGATGGCGGTGGTGTCGATTGCCGGGGTGTTTCTGGCGATTCGTACCAGTTTCGACCCCACGGTTGGGCCGGCGCGTCTGTTGTACGGTTTTGAGGCGGTGATCATCGGCGGGTTGGGCAGCCTGTGGGGCACCCTGGCGGGCGGGGTGATTCTTGGTGTCGCCCAGGCGCTGGGCGCAAAAATCGATCCTGCTATCGCGTACAAAGGACGACCACCAGCAGCATGATTGGGCTGTCATTGCTGGGCATCTGTGTTTTGGTATTGATCAGTGCGCCATTCTGGGCGGATCGTTCAAGCCTGCGGTTGGTGGTGGAGTTCGCCTATTACCTGGCCCTGGCGCAAATGTGGAACTTGCTGGCAGGTTACGCGGGCATGGTCTCGGTCGGGCAGCAGGCGTTCGTCGGTCTGGGTGGGTACCTGTTGTTTATGCTGTCCACCCGGGTTGGTGTTCCTCCATTGTTCGCGGTCTTGCTCTCGGGCGTGCTGGTTGCGCTGTTGGCGATTCCCACGGCCTTGATCGTGTTTCGACTGCGCGGTGCCTACTTCGCCATTGGCACTTGGGTCGTGGCAGAAGTCTTTCGCCTGGGCATGGCACAGATGAGTAGTCTCGGCGGCGGTTCCGGGCAAAGTCTGCCGGCGGCGATTGTGCGGCAGATCGGCAATGACCGGGACGAGCGCGAAATGCTGATTTACTTCACCGCACTGGCCATCGCCATTGCCGCCGTGGCGGTGGTGTTCTTTGTGTTGCGTTCGCGACAGGGCTTGGCGCTGGCGTCGATTCGCGATTCCGAACCGGCGTCTGGCAGCCTGGGGGTCAACACCTTCCGCACCAAGTTGATGGTGTACGTGCTGGCCGCCGGTTGCACGGGCGTGGTCGGGGCGCTGATCTTTCTGCAAAAACTGCGTATTTCCCCGGATGCGGCGTTCAACCTGCAGGACTGGACGGCGGTGGTGATCTTTATTGTCATCATCGGCGGCATTGGCACCCTGGAGGGGCCATTGATCGGCACGCTGATTTACTTTGTGTTGCGTGGCTGTCTGGCGCAGTACGGCGCCGTGTACATGATCATCCTTGGCGTGGTTGCGGTGGTGATGATGCTCAAGGCCCCGCAAGGGGTGTGGGGGCTGATCAGTGAACGCCTGGGCTGGCAGGTTTTTCCCATGCAGCGGCGGTTGTCTATTCAGAGCCACAAGTAGCGCGTTGTCAGGGATGTGGAGTGCGGGGTGCCGACAGGCTAACCTCGCTGTTCCTATGAGAACAAAAACATCCAGAGAGCCTGCCCCATGGATCGTTTACTCAGTGTCGAAGCCTTTGTGCGTGTTGCCGAAACCGGCAACTTCGCCAAGGCGGCTCAGCAACTGGGCGTGACCCGCTCAGTGATCACCCACCGCATTCAACAGCTGGAACAGTTTATCAATGCGCCGTTGTTCCATCGCAGTACGCGTCATGTCCGGCTCTCCGAGGTAGGCGAGACGTACTACAAGGAATGCGCGGACATGGTCGCGAGTTTCAACTCGCTGACCGAACACATGCGCGAGCTCCGCGCCAAACCCACCGGCAAATTGCGCGTACAAATGCTGCCGGGTTTTGCCATCGGTCACTTCGGCAGAATGTTGGCCGAGTTCACGCGGCTGTACCCTGACATTGAGGTCGACGTCATCGTCAATGATCGAGTGGTGGACCCTATCGAAGAGGGCTTCGATGTGGCGTTCCAGATGTTCCCGCCGATGGCGGAAACCCTGATCGAGCGCAAGCTGTTCAGCGTTCGCCGGTTGTTCTGCATGTCACCCGATTATGCCGGTAAGTTCGGCGTGCCCACGCACCCGCAGGAGTTGCTGCAACACAAAATCGCCTTGTACGAGGGCTATCCGTCGCGCAACCGCTGGATCTTCACGCGCGATGACGAGCAGGTGGAGCTGAGCCTGCCGGGCCAGGTGCGATCGAACTCGGTTCATTTGTTGCGCGACTACGCGGCGACCGGGATCTGCATTGTTTGTTTGCCGACGTTGGTGGCCAGCGATGACCTGCTCAGCGGTCGGCTGATTCCCGTACTGCCCGAGTACGCGTTGTCGTCCTTCAATTTTTCCGCGGTGTATCCCGCTACCCAGCGGCGGGCATTGAAAGTTCGCACACTGATCGACTTCCTGGTGGAAAACTTCGGTGACGAACCGTGCTGGGACAAGCCCTTGCTGGAGCGTGGCTGGGTACGCTGAGTGGCACGTTTGCCACTGCAGTGTTTGCGTTTCGCGAACACTGTTGTCGCCCGCTCTCTAATTGTTCCCGAAGGAGGTGCGACGTACTGTTGACTCACTGTTACTACAACAACAAAACGGTGAAAACCATGAGTAGTGCTGCAATCGAAACGGTCTTCGGCTCGTTGGATAACTACACCAAAGGGTCGGTTGAAATCATCAGCGGCCAGGCCAGTCATTATGCTTTTTCGAACATTTTCGAAGTGGCGGAAAAATCCCTCCCTTATGAAAAAGTCGTCGTTGGTCTCAATCTCGGTTACGTCATTGAAACCCTGCGGGCCGAAGGTCAATCGCCTTGGTACACGGCAGCGCACGACGAGTTCGCCATCGTCATGGACGGTGAAGTACGTGTGGACTTCCTCAAGCTCGACACACCGTTGAAAGAGGGTGAGGGCACTCGGCTGGCCGGTGACGTGGCTGGTGAAGTGCCGGGGGGCAAGCCGATGGGTTACGTGCTGCTCAAACGCGGTCACCAGTGCCTGCTGCCAACCGGTACTGCGTATCGCTTCGAAGCCAGCCGTCCCGGCGTGATGCTCCAGCAAACCATCAAGGGGCCGTTGTCGGTCGAGAAGTGGGCAGACATCTGCTTCAAGTGATCAGCCGGATCTGATCTGTTCAACACCGCCGTCCTATCCAACAAGAGCAACAAGAGGAATCCCGTCATGGCCATGCTTGAAAACGCTGCCGATAACACGTCCTTTGCCGACGACGAAGTCCAGGCTAGCGCCCCCCATGCCGTCACCGGCTATTGCTCCTTCAAACTCGGCGCCTTCGAACTGTCGCGCGACGAGT
>JAPLSD010000790.1 GCA_026398835.1 Pseudomonas sp. | reverse complement strand
TTAAAAACGAGACCTATCCTTGTATTGAAATCAGGAGGGGTGACATTCAATCACTGTTGTTGATTTATTGTTAATAAGTCAATTGAGCTTCCAGGTGGCGCTGCCACCAATACCGAGGAATGTGGCGAAATATCAATTTTTCAATGCAGCTCAAAACTCCCCACCTTCACATTCTGAGAATCCAGCCCGATCAGCACCCTGAACTCACCGGATTCCGCCGCGTACTTCAACTGCGCGTTGTAAAACTTCAGATCATTCTCGCTGAGGGTGAAATGGATGACTTTCTCTTCCCCAGCCTGAAGCATGACCTTCTCAAAGCCCTTCAACTCCATGATGGGACGACTGATGGATGCGATCACGTCCCGAATATAAAGCTGCACAACCGTCTCGCCCTCCCGCTGTCCGATATTTTTCACGACGACGCTCGCGCCCAGCGTATCGCCGCGCTCCAGGCGTTTGCTGGTCAACGTCACCTCGGACACACTGAATTGCGTGTAGCTCAGACCGAAACCAAAGGGGTAAAGCGGGCCGAACGCCTCGTCGAAATAGCGAGAGGTCGCTGCGCGAGGATTATCCGCCAAGGGTGGCCGGCTGGTGTTCAAGTGGTTGTAGTAAGTCGGAATCTGGCCCACGGAGCGCGGGAATGTAATCGGCAGTTTTCCGGAAGGGTTGTAGTCTCCAAACAGCACATCAGCGATCGCGTTGCCGCCTTCGGTGCCGCTGTACCAGGTTTCCAGAACAGCATCTGCGACGGCTTGTTCCTTGCCAATGGAAAGTGGACGGCCGTTCATCAGGACCAGCACCAGAGGTTTACCGGTAGCCTTCAGCGCTTTTATCAGATCGGACTGATAGCCTGGCAATCCCAGGCTGGCACGGCTCGCGCCTTCATACGACATGCCGCGGGACTCTCCGACCACCGCGACGACAATGTCGGCCTGCTCAGCGACCTTGACCGCCTCCTCGATCATTTGTTGTGCAGGGCGTGGATCGACCTCGACATCGGACGGGTTGGCACCGGGCTGGTTCAGATAGTTGAGGACCGATGGGTCATCAGTGATATCGGCGCCCCGGGCGTACAGTAATCGGGTTGGGTCACCCAATGCATTGGCGATACCGTCATAGACCGATACCGCCTGCACCGGCGAGCCGATGGAGCTCCAGGTCCCCAGGATATCGAGACGGCTTTTCGCCAAAGGCCCGACGACGGCCAACACTGCGTCTTTCTTGAGCGGCAGCACATTGGTCTGGTTTTTCAACAACACCAGGCTCTTGCGCGCGACTTCACGGGCCTGTGCCCGGTGTAGGCGGTACTCGGCATTGATATCTTGCGGATCTTCATTGGCGGTACCAATTCGCAAGTAGGGATCTGCGAAAAGCCCCAGATCGTACTTGGCGCCCAGCACTGCTTGCACCGCCTCGTCGATGTCCTCTTGCGAGACATCTCCTGATTTCAACAGGCCCGGCAGCTCATCGCGATACAGCGTGTCGTCCATGCTCATGTTTACCCCTGCCTTGATCGCCCGCATGGCGGCCTCACGGCCATCGCGTGCCACGCCATGGGTAACCAATTCGTTGACCGCATCGAAATCGCTGATGATCAGGCCTTTGAAGTGCCACTGCTTGCGCAACAAATCATGGATCAACCAGATATTGGAGGTAGCGGGCGTACCATTGATTGCGACGTAGGTCAGCATCATGGCCCCGACGCCAGCCTTCACCGCAGCACGGTAAGGGGGCAAATAGTCTTGATACATCCTGGGCAGGCTCATATCGACCGAGTTGTAGTCGCGGCCGCCCTCCGTCGCACCGTACAACGCAAAATGCTTAGCGCTGGCCATGACACTGTCCGCTGCACCCAGTGTCGACCCTTGCAGCGCGTTGACCATCACTTGGGCATACCGCGAGGCCATATAAGA
>JAPLSD010000510.1 GCA_026398835.1 Pseudomonas sp. | reverse complement strand
CATCTGCTTAGAACCTCTGGAGATAAATCACTCAATTTGCGGTTCTGTAGACCGTAGTTGGGCGGGGTAAGTTTTCATAGTGGAAAAAAATAGTCGTGAGGACCGATTCCTCGAAGCGCTCGGGTTGTGATGCCGCTCGAATCATCTATAACTACAGGCTCCTATAGCCAGACAGTCGGGAATCCCTCAATGAGCAACGTCTACACGATTGCAGTTCTGGTCGGCAGCTTGAGAAAAGAGTCGATCAACCGGAAGGTCGCGCTGGCATTGGCAGACCTGGCGCCCGCCAATCTCAAGCTGAACATCATCGAGATTGGTGATTTGCCACTCTACAACGAAGACATTGACGCGTCACCGCCGGCAGCCTACAGCACTTTCCGACAACAGGTGAGCTCATCCGACGCAGTGTTGTTCGTGACCCCGGAATATAACCGCTCCGTGCCAGGGGTCTTGAAGAATGCAATTGACGTTGGTTCCCGCCCTTATGGCAAAAGCGCCTGGAGCGGCAAGCCGGGCGCGGTGATCAGTGCTTCACCGGGGGCTGTCGGCGGATTTGGCGCCAATCACCACCTGCGCCAGTCCATGGTGTTCCTCGACGTGCCATGCATGCAGCAGCCCGAAGCCTATCTGAGCGGGGCAGGTTCTGCATTCGATGAAGCGGGCAAGCCTTCCGAGGCTGTCCGACCGTTCCTGCAGAAATTTATCAATGCCTACGGGGTTTGGGTCGAGCAGCATAAGAAGGTTTGAGCTTGGGATGAGGTGAATGGCCGCTACGCCTCTGTAGAAGCAGCCGGTCGACGCTCGATTGCTCGCGATGAGGCCTTCAACAACAAAACAAATTCAACCTGTCCCTGGCACATTCGGCCAAAGATCGGCCACCAGAAACAGCCGCTCGGCTTCTTCCCAGTCACCCATGGGGTTTTCCGTCAGGCGCACCAGCAGCTGCGCGGGTGCCTGCGGATCCAGATCGGCCAGCCAGGCATCCAGCCGGGCGGTGTCCCACGTCTGGTCGGCGGGATAATGCGCCGGTGCCAGCCAGGCATGACGGGGCAGGGGTTGCCAGCGCCCTGGCGGCCTTTGAACGACAAATGTCGGCCAGTCACGCTGGTGCAACCAGCTTCCATTCAAGTGCTGCGGGTGCGCGCCAGTCGGGGACTGAGCCTTACCCGGCCAGGGATAAAGCAGATAGCCCCCCAGCCACAACTGTGCACTGAAGTGCAGAATGTCCAGCGCCGCCAGCGCTTCGCGGCTTTCGGGGCGGGCGGAGATTGGTAGTTGATGCTGGCTGAGATGCGCCAGTTTGCGGTCCAGACGGTCATGGCAGCCGGGGCCGAGCCACTGCGCAGTATCACGGCCGTCACCGTTTTGCGGCCCCAGATAGAGTTTGATCGCCAGTTCCAGATGGTGCACGCCGTCGCGATCGCGCAGCAGCATGTCCAGTTCGCCGAGGGTGTGGCCTTCACGGCGGATCGGCAAATTGGCGGCGATCAATTCGATACCCGGCGCGTGCTGCACGGCGAATTGCCAAAGTCGCTCGTAATACAGGCCCAGGCGCCGGGTCGGGCCCAGGGCCAGCCAGTGCCGCAACGGGCTGCTGTCTTGATCCAGTCGATTGAGCCACAGCGCCAGTTGTTCGGGAGCCTGCACCCAATCGCTGCCCGCCAGAGGATGGCGCTGCGGCCATGGCGTTTCACTGAGCATCGGCGGCGCGAGGATGACCCAGGCCAGGTCGCGCACTTCGGGATGGCGCAACTGGCGGGGTAGGTTGAGCAAGCCAGGAAACAGTATCATTCTGCGAGCATAGCCTATAAGGGTGTGTTCTCGATAAATGACGGTCGCGCCGTCAAGAGCAGACCCTTACGGAAAGGATTTTGTCTGCGGCCAGGTTTCGCCCATAATCGACTTTTTCGCCCGTCCCAGAACTTCGCAGGAACCCCATGGAGCAATTTCGTAATATCGGCATCATCGGTCGCCTGGGCAGTTCCCAGGTACTCGACACGGTTCGCCGACTGAAAAGGTTTCTGCTCGAGCGACACCTGCATGTGATCCTCGAAGACACTATCGCCGAAGTCCTCCCGGGCCACGGGCTGCAAACTTCCTCACGCAAGATGCTTGGTGAAGTCTGCGACATGGTTATTGTCGTCGGCGGTGACGGCAGCCTGTTGGGCGCTGCCCGGGCGCTGGCGCGGCATAACGTGCCGGTGCTGGGGATCAACCGGGGCAGCCTGGGCTTTCTGACCGATATCCGCCCCGACGAGCTGGAAGTCAAAGTTGCCGAAGTGCTCGACGGCCATTATCTGGTGGAAAACCGCTTCCTGCTGCAAGCCGAAGTCCGCCGCCACGCCGAGGCCATAGGCCAGGGCGATGCGCTGAACGACGTCGTGCTGCACCCCGGCAAATCGACGCGGATGATCGAGTTCGAGCTGTACATCGACGGCCAGTTCGTTTGCAGCCAGAAGGCCGACGGCCTGATCATCGCGACGCCGACCGGTTCGACCGCTTATGCGCTATCGGCAGGCGGACCGATCATGCATCCCAAACTCGATGCCATTGTTATCGTGCCCATGTACCCCCATACCTTGTCTGGAAGGCCGATTGTGGTCGATGGCAACAGTGAGCTGAAAATCGTCGTGTCCAAGGATATGCAGATTTACCCGCAAGTCTCCTGTGATGGTCAGAATCACTTCACCTGTGCGCCGGGTGACACCATCACCATCAGCAAAAAGGCGCAAAAACTGCGGCTGATCCATCCTCTGGACCACAACTACTACGAAGTGTGCCGGACCAAGCTCGGCTGGGGCAGCCGGTTGGGTGGTGGAGGCGACTGATGCTCGATCCCGCGCGTAGCTACGACCTGATCGGTGACGTGCACGGTTGCGCTCATACCCTTGAGCATTTGCTCGACCGGCTCGGGTACCACAAGGTGGGCGGTGTCTGGCGCCATCCCTCGCGGCTGGCGGTGTTCCTCGGTGACATCATCGACCGCGGCCCGCGGATTCGTGAGGCGCTGCATATCGTCCACGACATGACCGAGGCCGGCCAGGCGCTGTGCATCATGGGCAACCATGAGTTCAACGCGCTGGGCTGGAGCACGCCGGCGCCACCCGGCAGCGGCAAGCAATACGTGCGCGAACACACGCCACGGCATGCGCGGCTGATCGATGAAACCCTGACCCAATTCGCTCAGCACCCGGCGGACTGGCACGACTTCCTCCAATGGTTCTACGAGATGCCGCTGTTCGTCGACGCCGGGCGCTTCCGGGTGGTGCATGCCTGCTGGGATGCAGGCCTGATCGAACCGTTGCGGGCGCTGCATCACGACGGTCGTATCGATGAGCACTTCCTCCAGGCCGCCGCCGTGCCCGGCAGTTTTGCCTGCACGGTGTTCGATCGTCTGTTGCGCGGCACCGACATGCGTCTGCCCCACGGCTTGACCATGACCAGTGGCGATGGCCTGACTCGGGCGTTCTTTCGCACCAAGTTCTGGGAAGACGACCCGCAAACCTATGGAGACATTGTGTTCCAACCCGACGCCTTACCCGAGCCGGTGGCCCAAACGCCACTGTCCTCCACCCAGAAAGACACCTTGTTGCGTTACGGTATCGACGAGCCGTTGTTGTTTGTCGGCCACTATTGGCGCAGTGGCAAACCGGCGCCGATCCGGCCGAATCTGGCCTGCCTGGATTACAGCGCGGTGCTTTACGGCAAACTGGTCGCCTACCGGCTGGATCAGGAAACCCGCCTTGATCCGCGTAAATTCGTCTGGGTCGATGTCGAACGCCCGGAGGTTGTGCAATGAGTGCCGTTGCCGTATTGCGCCTGCCATTGGCGGTCGACCTGAGTGGTTTCGTCAAACTGCTGCAGCGCATGCAAGTGCCGCACAGGGTCAGCGAAGAGGCCGGCGAGCAGGTGCTGTGGGTGCCCGCCAGCATCAGCGAGGACGTACGCTCGCTGTACGAGCGTTTCCCTGCCGGTGATCCCGAGCAGCAGCTGGACATCCCCGTCCAGGCCACGATGGAGCGTCCGGGCTTTGTCGAACAACTGCGCCACAGCCCGGTGACCGCGCTGATCCTGCTGCTGTGCCTGATCGTTGGTGGCGTGACGCTGCTCGGCGACAACCTCGACACCCTGCGCTGGCTGACCTTCCTCGAGTTCCGTGTGGTGGGCGAGTACATCCAGTTCACCCCGCTGGATAACAGCCTGGCAGCAGGGCAGTGGTGGCGGTTGGTGACACCGATGCTGATCCACTTCGGCATCCTTCACCTGGCCATGAACGGCATGTGGTACTGGGAACTGGGGCGTCGCATCGAGATTCGCCAGGGCAGTATCAACCTGTTGGGCCTGACGCTGTTGTTCAGCCTGGTGTCCAATTACGCCCAATATTATTTCAGCGGTCCGACCTTGTTTGGCGGGTTGTCCGGCGTCCTTTACGGCCTGCTGGGGCATTGCTGGATCTATCAATTGCTGTCGCCGAACCCGGCTTATCGCCTGCCCCGTGGTGTGTTGGTGATGATGCTGGTGTGGCTGCTGCTGTGTATGTCCGGGCTGATCTCGATGATCGGCTTCGGTGAAATTGCCAATGCGGCGCATATCGGCGGGTTGCTCGTCGGATGCTTCACCGGTTTGTTGGGTGGCTTGTTCAGCCGCCGTAAACTGGCCGCCTAAATTGCGATATGAATAAAGAGCGCGGAGAACCTGATGTCCTCTTTTAACGAAATGATCAACAACATCACCCCCCAAATCTACCAGAACCTGAAACTGGCGGTAGAAATCGGCAAATGGCCCGACGGCGGCAAGCTGACCGCCGAGCAGCGCGAACTGACGCTGCAAGCGATGATCGCCTGGGAAATCCAGAATCTGCCCGAGGATGAGCGCACCGGTTATATGGGCCCGCAAGAGTGCGGCTCCAAGTCGGAACCGATACCGAACCTGTTGTTCAAGTCGGATGCCATCCATTGATCGAGATTGGCCGCGGTGCAATCAGCAAGATGTCGGCGCGCCTCGAAGCGTCGGCCGTTCAATACGCTTTTCGTCTGGGCGATACCGAGGTGCCGGTCAATCCAATGATCGGCACCACGGTGCGCCTCGAGTACCTGGGCGCGATCCACTGCACCCATTGCGGACGCAAGACCAAAACCAGTTTCAGCCAGGGTTACTGCTACCCGTGCATGACCAAGCTGGCCCAGTGCGATATCTGCATCATGAGCCCGGAGCGCTGCCATTACGATGCAGGCACCTGTCGTGAACCGGCCTGGGGCGAGCAATTTTGCATGACCGATCACGTGGTCTACCTGGCCAATTCGTCGGGCGTCAAAGTCGGGATTACCCGCGCGACGCAGCTGCCGACTCGCTGGCTGGATCAGGGCGCCAGCCAGGCGTTGCCGATCATACGCGTCTCGACCCGCCAGCAATCGGGTTTCGTTGAAGACCTGTTTCGCAGTCAGGTAGCCGACAAAACCAACTGGCGTGCGTTGCTCAAGGGCGATGCCATGGCTGTGGATCTCAAGCAGGTTCGCGAGCAGCTTTTCGACAGCTGTGCCGAAGGTCTGCTGGGGTTGCAGGAGCGCTTTGGCCTGCAGGCCATCCAGGTGATCAGCGATGTTGAACCGATTGAAATTCGCTATCCGGTCGAGCAGTACCCGGCCAAGATCGTCAGCTTCAACCTGGACAAGAACCCGATTGCCGAAGGCACGTTGATGGGGATCAAGGGCCAATACCTGATCTTCGATACCGGCGTTATCAATATTCGTAAATACACGGCCTACCAGCTCGCCGTGCATCAGTAAAAGGACTCCAGCATGCGCACCGAACAACCGAAGATGATCTACCTGAAGGACTATCAGGCGCCTGAGTACCTGATCGACGAGACGCACCTGACCTTCGAGTTGTTCGAGGACCACAGCCTGGTCCATGCGCAACTGGTGATGCGCCGCAACCCGGCCCGCGGCGCGGGTCTGCCACCGCTGGTGCTGGATGGCCAGCAGCTGGAATTGCTGTCGGTGAAACTGGCTGATCGCGATCTGAGTGCCACCGACTATCAGCTCTCCGAAAATCACCTGACCCTGCACCCGACGAGCACTTCGTTCACCGTCGACACCAGCGTCAAGATCCACCCGGAAACCAACACCGCCCTGGAAGGCCTGTACAAATCCAGCGGCATGTTCTGCACCCAGTGCGAGGCTGAAGGTTTCCGCAAGATCACTTACTACCTCGATCGCCCGGATGTGATGAGCAAATTCACCACGACGGTCATCGCCGAGCAGCACAGCTATCCGGTGCTGCTGTCCAATGGCAACCCGATTGCCAGCGGCCCGCAAGAGGGCGGTCGGCACTGGGCGACCTGGGAAGACCCGTTCATGAAACCGGCTTACCTGTTCGCGCTGGTGGCCGGTGACCTGTGGTGCGTTGAAGATACTTTTACAACGATGACCGAACGCTCCGTTGCGCTGCGCATTTATGTCGAGCCGGAAAACATCGACAAATGCCAGCACGCCATGAATAGCTTGAAGAAGTCCATGCGCTGGGATGAAGAGGTCTACGGTCGCGAGTACGATCTGGACATCTTCATGATCGTTGCGGTGAACGACTTCAACATGGGTGCCATGGAGAACAAGGGCCTCAACATCTTCAACTCCAGCTGCGTGCTGGCCCGCGCCGAAACCGCTACCGACGCCGCGCACCAGCGGGTCGAGGCCGTGGTCGCCCACGAATACTTCCACAACTGGTCGGGCAACCGCGTGACCTGCCGCGACTGGTTCCAACTGTCGCTCAAGGAAGGCTTCACGGTGTTCCGCGACGCTGAATTCTCTGCCGACATGAACTCGCGCACCGTTAAGCGCATCGAGGACGTGGCCTACCTGCGCACTCACCAGTTCGCCGAAGACGCCGGCCCGATGGCTCACGCCGTGCGCCCGGAAAGCTTTATCGAGATCTCCAACTTCTACACCTTGACCGTCTACGAGAAAGGCTCGGAAGTGGTGCGGATGATTCGCACCTTGCTCGGCGAAGAAGGTTTCCGCAAAGGCAGCGACCTGTATTTCGAGCGCCATGACGGCCAAGCCGTGACCTGCGACGATTTCATCAAAGCCATGGAAGATGCCAACGGCGTCGACCTGACCCAGTTCAAACGCTGGTACAGCCAAGCGGGTACGCCGCGTCTGGCCGTCAGCGAGGCTTATGACAGCACCGCGAAAACCTACAGCCTGACATTCCGTCAGAGCTACCCGGCGACCCCGGACAAGGTTGAAAAACTGCCATTCGTAATCCCGGTCGAACTCGGCCTGCTGGACGCCAAAGGTGGCGCCATTGCACTGCGTCTGGCCGGTGAAGCCGCCGCTGACGGTACCTCCCGGGTACTGTCGGTGACCGACGTTGAACACACCTTCACCTTCGTCGACATCGCAGAAAAACCGTTGCCATCTTTGCTGCGCGGCTTCTCCGCGCCGGTGAAACTGAGCTTCCCGTACGATCGCGACCAGTTGATGTTCCTGATGCAACACGACAGCGACGGTTTCAATCGCTGGGAAGCCGGCCAGCAACTGTCGGTGCAGGTGCTGCAGGAATTGATCGCTCAGCATCAGCAGGGCACTGCGTTGGTACTGGATCAACGTCTGATCACGGCGTTGCGCACAGTGCTGGCGGACGAGACGCTGGATCAGGCGATGGTCGCGGAGATGCTGTCGTTGCCAAGTGAGGCCTACCTCACCGAAGTCAGTGACGTGGCTGATGTAGACGCGATCCATACCGCTCGCGAGTTCGCTCGCAAGCAATTGGCTTACAGCCTGATCGACGGTTTGTGGCAGCGTTATCAGGCCAACCGCGAGCTGTCGAAGAAGACCACTTACATCGCCGAGGCCGAGCACTTTGCCCGTCGTAGTCTGCAAAACATCGTGTTGTCCTACCTGATGCTCAGCGGCAAGCCGCACGTTCTGGCTGCGACTCTGGAGCAGTTCGATGCTTGCGACAACATGACCGAGCGCCTGACTGCGCTGGCGGTATTGGTCAACTCGCCGTTCGTTGAAGAGAAGGCCAAGGCTCTGGCGACCTTCGCTGAAAACTTCAAAGACAACCCGTTGGTCATGGATCAGTGGTTCAGTGTCCAGGCCGGTAGCGGTTTGCCGGGCGGTTTGCAGCGCGTGAAGGAGCTGATGAAACATCCTGCGTTCAATATCAAGAGCCCGAACAAGGTTCGTGCGTTGGTGGGGGCGTTTGCCGGGCAGAACCTGATTAACTTCCATGCGGCGGATGGTTCTGGCTATCGTTTCCTGGCGGATCTGGTGATTGAGCTTAATGGGTTCAATCCGCAGATTGCTTCGCGGCAGTTGGCGCCGTTGACTCGCTGGCGTAAGTACGATGCTGCTCGTCAGGCGTTGATGAAGGGGGAGCTGGAGCGCATT
>JAPLSD010000490.1 GCA_026398835.1 Pseudomonas sp. | reverse complement strand
TAGCCACCATCATTTCTTGCAGGTCTGGAAGGTGCACAGAATGCGCAGTGATGTGAATTTGGGCAACCTTTATCTGTATGGATATACAGATAAAGATTTGCCGCTGATTGCTTCGTCAGCGGTGAAGGGTAAGTTTATAAGCGGACGGTGGGGGAGCGTTTCACTTCTGATGAGCCCGCCATTCATCGCGAACCAAGAACCTAATTTCAATCAACCTGTCTCACTGGAGCGAATCGAACCATTGGGAGGCATCATGTTTATAAAGAAGAAAAATTTGATGGTTGTTGCAGTGTGCGGCTTGATGCTTGCCGGAGCATCCATGCTTCCGGGTGGGCTATCCCCGATCTCTTCTGCTTATGCAAAAGAGGGCGGTGGTCATGGGGGTGGTAACGGCGGCGGTAACGGAGGTGGCAACGGCAGCGGTAATGGCGGTGGTCACAGTGGGGGTGATGGCGGTGTTGGTCATTCCGGTGGATTGGGCGGCGGGATTGGAGCGGGCAAGGGGCTAAGTGGCGATCATGACGGGAAAGCCGTCAGCAAGGGGCTAAGTAGCGATCATGACGGGAAGGCCGTCGGCAAGGGGCTCAGCCGTGATCATGACGGGAAGGCCGTCAGCAAGGGACTCAGTAGTAATCACGTCGGAAAATCCGTCAGCAAGGGGCTCAGTCGTGATCATGACGGGAAAGCCGTCAGGGATAGAGGCCTCAGCGGCAAGCATTACGGAAGTCTACGTAATGATGACAAGGGTCGTGGTTCGGTCACTTCCGCAGTGGCGCACTCTAAAGATACCAGAGGGTTGTCCAAGGCCACTGCGATCGCTAAGACCACGCCAGGCGAACACAGCACAAAAGGTCTGAGCAACGCTGGCATATCGACGACCAAGATCGACCACTAACGGTTAATTTGACCGATACACCCCGGCATGGCGCCCAACACACTTTGCGCCATGCCGAAGGTGTTGATCACTCCATTACTTGCGCGCCTCGAGGATCAAGTTGAACGGCGTTTCCGTCGCCCGGCGGAAATGCTTGAACCCGGCCTCGGTGAACACATCACGCAGGCGCTTCTCTCCAGCCTGCGCACCCAGACCAAGGCCGACCTCCTGAGACAGCGAGTTGGGTGTGCAGATGAAGGTCGACGCGGCGTAGAACAACCGTCCCACCGGGTTAATGTTCTCGTCGAGCGTGTCGTTGGCGTAAGGCTCCACCAGCAGAACCGTACCGTCCGGTTTGAGCGATTGATACGCATGCCGGGCAGCGCCTACCGGGTCCCCCATATCGTGAAGGCAATCGAAGTAACAGATCAGGTCGTAATCGTTGCCGGGGTAGTTCTTGGCCGTGCCCTGGACAAAGCTTGCGCGATCCGCCACACCACCTTCCTCCGCGCGTTGCTTCGCGGTGCTGATGGACGGTGCGTGGAAGTCGAAGCCAACAAAACGCGAAGCCGGGAAGGCCTGCGCCATGATCACTGTCGACGCGCCGTGCCCGCAGCCGATGTCCGCCACTTTGGCCCCGGCTTTCAGTTTGTCGACCACCCCCGCAAGCGCTGGCAGCCATTCGGCGACCAGATGCGCGCGATAGCCAGGCCGGAAGAAGCGCTCCGTACCGCTGAACATGCAGGGATGGTGATCGCCCCAGGAAAGGGCGCCATTGCCGCGCATCGCGGTGACCAGTTTGTCTTTGTCATGGAATAACGCCGCTACCACCATGGCACCGCCGGCCACGTAGACCGGGGAATCCTCGATCGCCAAGGCCAGGGCTTGCTCCTCGGGAAGACGAAACTGTCCGTTGATGTGCTCCATGTAGCCGGATGCCGCGTGGGCGCTGAGCCATTCACGGAGCAGGCGAGCGTTGCAGCCGGTTTTGCTGGCGAGTACTTCGGGGGTGACGGGCTGGCTGTCGGCCATTGCCTTGTACAGACCAAGTTCCTCGCCAAGGATCATATTCGCGAGCATCGCCGCTCCGCCCATGTCGGAAACCAGCTTGCCCATGAAGTCATTGAGTTTGGCCTCGTCCATTACGTGTCCTCCTGTAAAAGGCCACCGTAAACGGGCGTTGCTTGTCGGGGCAGCAACCTTGCCCTGTGGTGGTCGGATGGATGACCAGGGCGACAGCGCAGAGGCAATGTGCCGGGAAGCCGTCTGCTGCGCTTACACGCTCGATCACAGGCTCGGGCATGGCAATTTCCCCGTGTGGGGAATATTTCAGTGTAGTACGCCGTCAAGCGGTGCGCTGTCGAAGGCAAACACAGCAACGAGTGACGTCAATACCTGCCCGAACCAGGGTCTATGCTGAGTTGAGGATCGGTGTCCGGGTTGAACTCACTGTCCTGGCGGCGCTAAGCGCCTGAATTTCTATTCATCCGGTTTCTATCCGTCCAGTTTTTATAGGGAGGCCTGTGATGCTTCATATAAGAACACCCTTGGTTTTGCATCCGGGGCTATCGACCCCGACCCGACGAATCTGGCTCAAGCTGGAAAACCTGCAGCCTAGCGGGTCATTCAAGCTGCGCGGGATGGGCCTGCTGTGTACGCTCGCTGCCGAGGAGGGCAAGAAGAAGGTCGTCTGTCCTTCCGGAGGCAATGCCGGATTCGCCACGGCGGTAGCGGCGGCCGCGTTGGGGCTGGAGGCGAGCATCATCGTGCCGCAGACAACCCCTGAAAGCACCCGGGCGCGAATCGCCAAAACCGGCGCGCAAGTGATAGTGCACGGGAAGGTTTGGGACGACGCCAACCAGCTGGCTCTGGAACTCGCCAAAGAGCCTGATACCGAGTACGTGCCTGCGTTCGACCATCCCACGCTTTGGGAGGGGCACAGTACGATGGTCGATGAAATCTTGCAGGACTGTCCTCAGGTCGACACGATTGTGGCCTCGGTTGGCGGTGGTGGCTTGCTGGCCGGCATCCTTACCGGACTGGAACGCCATGCGCGAATGGACTGCCAAATCATCGCCTGTGAAACCGAGGGTGCAGCGTCGTTCGCCGCAGCCATCAAGGCCGGACATCCCGTCAGGCTTCCCGGGATCAAGACCGTTGCCAGTTCACTCGGTGCGTTGCAAGTCGCGCAGTGGCCGGTTCAGCATATCCAGGGTTTTCAGCACACCTGCGTGGTGCTGAGCGATGCCGAAGCCATCATGGGCGTCGTTCGGTTTGCCGATGACATGCGCCAATTGGTGGAGCCTGCTTGCGGCGTTTCCCTTGCTGTCGCGTATCTGGATCATCCGGCGATTGCC
>JAPLSD010000795.1 GCA_026398835.1 Pseudomonas sp. | reverse complement strand
GAATATCCAGCATGTCAGTACGTGCCTGGAAGCGTGCCAGGCGTTGGGGGTGCGGTTCTCGCTTGGCGATTTCGGCACCGGTCACTCGTCACTGAGTTACCTCAAGCGTTTGCGCACACAAACGATCAAGATCGACCGGTCGTTTGTCCGCGACATCCTCAATGACGAGGATGATCTGGCGTTGACCACGGCGGTGATAGGCCTGGCCCGGGCGTTCGGTCGAGAGGTGATCGCCGAGGGGGTGGAAACCATGGCGCACGGTGAATTATTGCTGCGTCTGGGTTGCGAAGTGGCCCAGGGCTATTTCATTGCCCGGCCGATGCCGGCCAGTGAGGTGCCACGCTGGGTCGCGACGTTCAAGGTGCCGATGGAGTGGCAGGCACTGGAGCAAGCGATCTGACCGTCTGAGTGATTTGCGTCGCCTTGGTGGGTTCAATGGTGCCGGTGTAGAGTTTGATGATCTCGTCGATTTCCCCGGACATCTTCATCTGCAGGAGAGTGCGAAGTATAAGTTGCACCGGCAATTTCGGGTCGTTGCGCACATAGCAGCCGACATTTTGTTCCTGCAAAACCGCGACACTGTGCAATTGTTGGTCGGGCATCAGTGTCTGATTGAACCAGTCCAGGGTCCATTGGTTGCTCACTGCATAATGATATCGACCGGCCAGGAGCTTTTGCAGTACCTGCTCCTGACTACGAGCATCGTCGCGGTGCAGCTGGCCGCTGTCGAACAGGGGTTGCAGGCTTGGATAGATGTAACCAAGCACCGTGCCGATAGGTTGCGAGGGCAGGCTTGAAGGCTGCACCTGGGCAGGAAGGTTTTGCGTGCTGACCAGCAGATCGCGCTGAAACAGCAGTGGAGTGCTCCAGAGGTAGTCACCTGACAGGTTGGGGAGCCAGGATTGCGCGGCATAACAGCGAACATCGACATCGCCACGCGCCATGGCACTTTGCACCCGGCCGCGGGCCAGCACGTGGAACTCGGCAGGGCGGCCGACCTGAGTCGCCAGGCTCAGCAACATGTCATGCAAAATACCTTGGGTCGGCTGATCGTGTTCGATTTGCACCATGGGCATGGCCCAGCTGTCGGTGATCGCGAAACGCAATGGCGCTTCTGCGGCAACACCGCTTGCGGTAATCAGCAGCAAAGTGGCCCAGGCTAAACGCATAATCTCTCCAGCAAGACCACAAACAGGGCCGATAAAAGCCTTCCCAAAAGCAGCTTAGCCAGATTAGACGAGCGCACCGGATGCAATTTCGCCCTTGCTCCGCTAGCATTACCCGCTTCCGCTTCCCAGTTGCGACGGTTTTCGATGAGTTATCAGGTTCTTGCACGTAAATGGCGTCCGCGCTCGTTCCGCGAAATGGTCGGCCAGACCCATGTGCTCAAGGCTCTGATCAATGCCTTGGACAGCCAGCGGCTGCACCACGCCTATCTTTTTACCGGCACGCGCGGGGTGGGCAAGACCACCATTGCGCGGATCATTGCCAAATGCCTGAACTGTGAAACAGGTATCACTTCGACACCCTGCGGTACCTGCTCGGTGTGCCGGGAGATCGACGAAGGGCGCTTTGTCGACCTGATCGAGATCGACGCCGCGAGCCGGACCAAGGTCGAGGACACCCGCGAGCTGCTGGACAACGTGCAATATGCGCCGAGCCGCGGACGCTTCAAGGTCTACCTGATCGACGAAGTGCACATGCTGTCCAGCCATTCGTTCAATGCGTTGCTTAAAACCCTCGAAGAGCCGCCACCCTACGTCAAGTTCATCCTGGCGACCACTGACCCGCAGAAACTTCCTGCAACAATTTTGTCGCGGTGCTTGCAGTTCTCCCTGAAAAACATGACACCGGAACGTGTGGTCGAGCATTTGACCCATGTACTGGGCGTCGAGAACGTACCGTTCGAAGACGATGCGCTGTGGCTGCTGGGCCGCGCTGCCGATGGTTCGATGCGCGACGCCATGAGCCTGACCGACCAGGCGATCGCCTTCGGTGAAGGCAAGGTCTTGGCCGCCGATGTGCGGGCGATGCTCGGCACTCTTGATCACGGCCAGGTCTACGACGTGTTGCACGCGCTGCTCGATGGCGATGCCAAAGCATTGCTCGAAGCGGTGCGCCATTTGGCCGAGCAAGGTCCGGACTGGAATGGCGTGCTCTCGGAAATCCTCAATGTGCTGCACCGTGTCGCCATCGCCCAGGCATTGCCTGAAGGCGTCGACAACGGCCATGGCGACCGCGATCGGGTGCTGGCGCTGGCCCAGGCGTTGCCGGCTGAAGATGTGCAGTTCTATTACCAGATGGGCCTGATCGGCCGCCGCGATTTGCCACTGGCGCCGGACCCTCGGGGTGGTTTTGAAATGGTCCTGCTGCGGATGCTGGCCTTCCGCCCGGCAGATACGGTGGACGCGCCGAGGCAGCCGCTAAAGCCAGTGGGGATCAGCCAGGCCACCGTTGATTCCGCAAACTCCGTGGCTGCCGCACCTGTCGTTGCGCCGGTGGTCGCTGCCATTGCTGCTCCGGTCGTTGCCGCGCCGGTCGAGCCTGTCGCTGCGGTTGTCGCGCCGATCCCTGAGCCGGTTGCTGCTGTCGTGGCACCCATGCCTGTGGTCGCGCCGCCGGTCGTGGAACCTGTGGTGGTCGCCGCCGAAGTGGTGGATCTGCCCTGGAACGATCCGGTAGAGCCGGTGATCGAGCAACAACCGGCGGTAGAGCCGGTGCTTGAGACAGTTTCTGAGCAGCCTGAATTGCCACCAATGCCGGTGCCGACGCCAGACAGTGTGGTGCCGGATGCACCTGAGTGGGTGGCAACGCCGGTTCCTGAACCCACATCGGCCGAGGTCGATGCGGCTACGCCGGGCATGGATCTGGATGACGAACCGCCGCTGGATGAGGACTATATCGAGCCGGACATGGATTCGGCTTACAGCTATCTCGATGAACTGGCCAGTGAGCACGCCGCAGAACCGGCACCTGAGCCCGAACCTGCACCGGCCTTGCAGCCGGCGACCGGCCTGGCCCTGGAATGGCTGGAGTTGTTCCCGAAATTGCCGATTTCCGGCATGACTGGCAGCATTGCCGCCAACTGCACCTTGATCGCGGTCGATGGCGATCACTGGTTGCTGCACCTGGACCCGGCCCACAGCGCGCTGTTC
>JAPLSD010000080.1 GCA_026398835.1 Pseudomonas sp. | reverse complement strand
CCGCTCAGAGCCTAGCACTTAGCTTTGCAATGCACTCAAGGTCAGGTCCAGACACTTGCGAGCTTTAGTAACCAGCTCGTCGATCTCGGCATGGCTGATCACCAGTGGCGGAGCAATGATCATGGTGTCGCCCACGGCGCGCATGATCAGGCCGTTGTCGAAGCAGAATTGCCGACAGATCATGCCGACGCCTTTCCCGACATACCGCGCACGGGTGGCCTTGTCTTTGACCAGCTCGATGGCCCCCAACAGACCGACACCCCGAACCTCTCCCACCAACGGATGATCGTTCAGTTCCCGTAGACGCTTTTGCAAATAAGGTGCCGTTTCTGCGTGAACGCGCTCGATAATTTTCTCGTCGCGCAAGATGCGGATGTTTTCCAGTGCGACCGCAGCCGCTACCGGGTGCCCGGAGTAAGTGAATCCGTGGTTGAAATCGCCACCTTCGTTAAGCACCTCGACCACTTCGTCACGCACGATCAGCCCACCCATCGGGATGTAACCGGAGGTCAGGCCCTTGGCGATGGTCATCATGTCCGGTTTGAGGCCGTAGAAATCGCTACCGAACCACTCACCGGTGCGACCGAAACCACAGATCACTTCATCGGCAACGAACAGGATGTCGTACTTGGCGAGGATTTCCTTGATGCGCGGCCAGTAGCTGTCTGGTGGCACGATCACGCCGCCTGCGCCCTGGATCGGCTCGGCAATGAAGGCACCGACGTTGTCGACGCCGATTTCGAGAATCTTTTTCTCCAACTGATCGGCAGCCCAGATACCGAATTCTGCAGGCGTCATGTCGCCGCCTTCACCGAACCAGTACGGCTGTGGGATGTGTACGATGCCCGGAATCGGCAAGTCGCCCTGTTCGTGCATATACGTCATGCCGCCCAGGCTCGCGCCGGCCACGGTTGAACCGTGGTAGCCGTTGATGCGGCTGATGATGACTTTCTTCTTCGGCTGGCCTTTGATCGCCCAGTAGTGGCGGACCATACGCAGCATGGTGTCGTTGCCTTCAGAGCCTGAACCGGTGAAGAACACGTGGTTCATGCCTTCAGGCGCGATGTCGGCGATAGCCTTGGCCAGTTCCAGCACCGGCGGGTGAGCCGTCTGGAAGAACAGGTTGTAATAAGGCAGTTCACGCATTTGTTTGCTGGCGGCATCGGCCAGTTCATCGCGACCGTAACCGATGGCCACGCACCAGAGGCCGGCCATGCCGTCGAGAATCTTGTTGCCTTCGCTGTCCCAGAGGTAAACGCCTTTGGCGTTAGTGATGATCCGCGGGCCTTTCACTTTCAGCTGTTTAAAGTCGCTGAAAGGGGCCAGGTGGTGATCATTGCTCAGGGCTTGCCATTCACGGGTTTGCGGGTTGTTGCTGGTCATGCGAATTCTCCTAAGATTTCAGTGAGGGCGCCGCCTAGAGCAGCGGCGCCCGGCGCATCAGACGGCGAAGAGCAGGAATTCCCGCTCCCACGAACTGATCACGCGCTTGAAGTTTTCATGCTCGGCCCGCTTTACCGCGACGTAGCCAGTAATGAATTTCTTGCCCAGGTATTTCTCGATGGTGGCGCTGTGTTCCATTCGCTCCAGCGCATCTTCGATGGTCAGCGGAAGACGCAGATTGCGTCGTTCGTAACCACGTCCGACCACGGGCGCACTCGGGTTGAGAGCCTCGACCATGCCGATGAACCCGCAGAGCAGGCTCGCGGCAATGGCCAGGTACGGGTTGGCGTCAGCACCCGGCAGGCGGTTTTCCACCCGACGGTTCTGCGGGCCTGCATCCGGCACGCGCAAGCCGACGGTGCGATTCTCTTCGCCCCACTCCACGTTCACCGGTGCCGAAGTGTCCGGCAGGAAGCGGCGGAATGAGTTGACGTTCGGCGCGAACAACGGCAACAACTCGGGGATGTATTTTTGCAAGCCACCGATGTGATGCAGGAACAGCTCGCTCATGGTCCCGTCTTCATTGGAAAAGACGTTTTTACCGGTCTCGATGTCGATGATGCTCTGGTGCAAGTGCATGGCACTGCCCGGCTCACCGGTCATCGGCTTGGCCATGAAGGTCGCGGCCACGTTGTGCTTGAGCGCCGCTTCGCGCATGGTCCGCTTGAACACCAGAATCTGGTCGGCCAGGGACAGGGCATCACCGTGACGGAAGTTGATTTCCATCTGCGCCGTGCCGTCTTCGTGGATCAGCGTGTCGAGATCCAGCTCCTGCAGTTCGCACCAGTCGTACACATCTTCGAACAACGGGTCGAATTCGTTGGCCGCTTCTATAGAGAAGGACTGGCGACCGGTTTCCGGGCGACCGGAGCGGCCAATCGGTGGCTGCAACGGGAAATCCGGGTCTTCGCAGCGCTTGGTCAGGTAAAACTCCATTTCTGGCGCCACGATCGGCTGCCAGCCTCTATCGGAATAGAGTTTCAGGACCTTTTTGAGCACGTTGCGCGGCGACAACTCGATCGGGTTGCCCTGTTTGTCGTAGGTGTCGTGAATCACCTGAGCCGTAGGCTCGATGGCCCAGGGCACGAGAAATACCGCGTTCTGATCGGGACGGCAGATCATGTCGATGTCTGCCGGATCGAGGAGTTCGTAATAGATGTCGTCTTCGACATAGTCGCCCGTCACTGTTTGCAACAGCACACTCTCGGGCAGGCGCATGCCTTTCTCGGCGATGAACTTGTTGGTCGGCGAAATCTTGCCACGGGTAATCCCGGTAAGATCGCCAATCATGCATTCGACTTCTGTGATCTTGTGGTCTTTCAACCAATCGGTGAGCTGGTCGAGGTTGTTACTCATAAATGCCTCTAGGCTGAGTTTCCTGACTTTTATAAGTCAGGCGTTAGTTGACGCATCCGCGTCGCGTTGTATTGCCCGCTTTCGGCAGGCATCGCCAAATGCCTGGAAGATGGCAAGGTAATGGGGATTGGAGCTGACTTGCCATTCAGGGTGCCACTGCACACCTAAAGCAAAAGCCTTGCCTCCCTCGATTCCGCCCTTCTCGACAGACAGGGCTTCAATCAACCCATCCGGAGCCCTGGCCTCAACGCGCAGGCCCGGCGCCAGACGTTCAACGCCCTGACCATGTATCGAGTTGACGGAAATTTCGCTCGGCAGGCCCAGGCCCGCCAGTACGCCACCCGGTTCAATGTGCATCGGATGGCTGGGCGCGTATTGCACTTCAAGCGGGTCGTTGTCGTCCTCACGGTGGTCCATGAATATGCCAACCTCATGAACCTTCTGATGCAGACTGCCGCCGAACGCCACGTTCATTTCCTGGAAACCGCGACAAATTCCAAGCACCGGAACGCCCGCCGCAACAGCGGCACGAATCAACGGGAGGGTGGTGCGATCGCGTGCAGGATCATGAGCAGTCCCCGGCGCGCTGGCAGGTCCGCTATAGTGAAAGGGTTCGACGTTGGAAGGAGAGCCGGTAAAGAGGATGCCGTCCAGACCGTCAAGAATATCGGTCGGATCGAGCAATTCCGCCAGGGACGGAAGAATCAATGGCAGGCCCTTGGCAGCAACAGCGACTGCGCGGACGTACTTATCGCCACTGATGTGATAAGCATGCAAACCGATCTGCTTAGAGCAGGCGGTGACGCCGATTAACGGCAGGCGAGACATGAAGCACCCCGGTATTATTGCTGTTATGGGTTTGAATCGAGCTTAGCCTTGTTCATTTTTTTACACAACACCCCCGTAAAAAATACAACACGGCCCGCTCAAGCCTGCGGACGCCAAAGACCCCGAAGGCATAAAAACGCCCTAAATTGCCCCAAAAATGCCCTTCGAGCGCTTTTTGAGGGCAAAAAAGGCCTCGCTTGACTTCGGCATGCCGTTCGGGTTGACTGGAATCCGAAGAGATCAATGATTGATATTTTTAACAACAAAGGTGTTGCATCATGTCGGTACCCCCGCGTGCCGTTCAGCTTAACGAAGCGAACGCGTTCCTTAAGGAACATCCTGAGGTTCTGTACGTTGACCTTCTGATTGCGGATATGAATGGTGTGGTGCGCGGTAAGCGCATTGAACGCACCAGCCTCCACAAGGTTTACGAGAAAGGCATCAACCTGCCGGCCTCTCTATTTGCTCTGGATATCAATGGCTCGACGGTGGAAAGCACCGGTCTGGGTCTGGACATCGGTGATGCTGACCGAATCTGTTATCCGATCCCTGACACCCTGTGCAATGAACCCTGGCAGAAGCGCCCGACCGCGCAACTGTTAATGACCATGCACGAAATCGAAGGTGAACCTTTCTTCGCCGATCCTCGCGAAGTCCTGCGCCAGGTCGTCAGCAAGTTCGACGACATGGGCTTGACCATCTGCGCCGCATTCGAGCTGGAGTTCTACCTGATTGACCAGGAGAACGTGAATGGCCGGCCACAACCTCCTCGCTCGCCGATCTCCGGCAAGCGCCCGCATTCGACACAGGTCTACCTGATCGACGACCTCGACGAATACGTCGACTGCCTCCAGGACATTCTGGAAGGTGCGAAAGAGCAAGGCATCCCAGCCGACGCCATCGTCAAGGAAAGTGCTCCGGCGCAGTTCGAAGTGAACCTGCACCACGTGGCCGATCCGATCAAAGCCTGCGATTACGCGGTACTGCTCAAACGTCTGATCAAAAACATTGCCTACGACCATGAGATGGACACCACCTTCATGGCCAAGCCTTACCCGGGCCAGGCAGGTAATGGTCTGCACGTACACATTTCGATCCTTGATAAAGAAGGCAAGAACATCTTTGCCAGTGAGGATCCCGAGCAGAACGCCGCACTGCGTCACGCGATCGGCGGTGTGCTCGAGACCCTACCGGCACAGATGG
>JAPLSD010000656.1 GCA_026398835.1 Pseudomonas sp. | reverse complement strand
CCCCCTCGATTCAAGCAAACTCCACGAGGCCGCGAACCGTGCCCTCGATCATTACCTGACACCACCAATCGGCAAACCCCGAGCCAGCGTCGACCGTTCGCTGCAAGTCTTCACCGTCGCCCCCGACATCAACACCGAAGCGCTGCTGCCCAACGCCTACGAAACCTTCTGCGCGGCCACTACTCTGGTTTTGGACCTTTGCGATGATCTCGACGGCAAAGAGCGCAACCTGGCCTTGGCCATTCACCAAATGATGGAGTTGGGGTTGTTATTGATCGAGAAGGCGCTGGATCACGAGCGTTCGGTGAAGTTATAGAACTGGGGTTGTCAGTTAACCAGTTTTGATCGTTCCCACGCTCCCGCGTGGGAATGCCTCACTGGACGCTCTGCGTCCGCTCGAGACTGTGACGCAGAGCGTCATGGGCTGCATTCCCACGCAGAGCGTGGGAACGATCAAACGATTTCAATTTCTTTCACAGAGGAAATCCGTGCAGCGCGGGTGTCAGGCATGCGCCTCACGATCAAGAACGTCAGCTACCCACTGATTAATACTCTTGTGAGCCAGCTGTGCTTTAACAGCCACGGTGGCGTGAAGTGCCGGCGCCAACCGTAGACTGAGATTTCCCGAGTAAGGCTTCTGTGGCGCGCGTCCCAGCTTGGTGCAGGTATCCAGATAGTCAGTGACCGCCTCTTCAAATGCCGCTCGAAGCTCCTGTACTGACTCGCCGTGGAACCCCACGACGTCTTTGATACCCGCTATATGGCCGACAAACAGGCCGTCTTCCTCGCTGTACTCAATTCGGGCGGCGTAGCCTTTGTAATTCATCACGTTCATGGGGTGACTCCTGCTTGTTCAAGGAAAGCCCGTGCATCACGAACCTGGTAGGGCTTTGCTTCTTTATCAGGGTGTGGTCGATGGAAGGTACCAACCACGCCGTTCAGCTCAAAGCGTACCCGAGACCCATTACCTTCAATGGTCTGAGCACCGGCAGCCCCGAACAACGATTCGATACGGGCCCATTCAAGCGTGGCTGGGGTGGACCTTGAGAAGATTGCTTTGAGGGTGCTGAGCTGTTTGTTATTCATGGTATCACCATATGATACCGTTAAAAAATAAGCAATCACGACTCGACTCGCACCGCCGATTCGAGATTGATTAATGACCAAACCCCCGCCGCAAATCCCCTTCCCGCGCCAAAAACTTCCCTTCACGCAATCCCGTCACCCGGCCATCCGCATAGCTGCATACACCGTTGACCCACACGCCATCAATGCCCTCGGCGGCCCGCTGCGGGTCGTTGAAGTCGGCTACATCACGCACCCGCGCAGGGTCGAACAACACCAGATCCGCCCAATGCCCTTCGCGGATTTCACCACGTTCTATCAGACCAAAACGCGCAGCCGAAAGCCCGGTCATTTTGTGCACGGCGGTGTGCAGCGGGAACAGTCCCACATCGCGACTGAAATGCCCGAGTACCCGTGGAAAAGCGCCCCACAAACGCGGATGCGGGAACGGGTCTTCCGGCAAACCGTCGGAGCCGATCATCGATAACGGGTGCGACAGAATGCGCCGCACATCAACCTCATCCATGCCGTAATACACCGCGCCGGCGGGTTGCAGGCGACGGGCCGCGTCCAGCAGCGGCATGCCCCAATCGGCGGCAATGTTGATCAGATCGCGGCCGCCCACCTCAGGATGAGGTGTCGACCAGGTGATGGTGATGCGAAAAGCGTCGGTGACTTGCTTGAGGTCCAGGGTCGAAGAACTCGCCGCATAGGGATAACAATCACAGCCCACCGGATGGCTCAACGCGGCATGTTCCAGGGACGCGAGCAGTTGCGGGCTGCGGCCCCAGTTACCGGCACCAGCGCACTTGAGGTGGGAAATGATCACGGGGGCTTTGGCGTGACGGCCGATCTGAAATGCTTCGTCCATCGCTTCCAGCACCGGCTCGAACTCGCTGCGTAAATGGGTGGTGTAGACCGCGCCAAAGGCTGTCAGCTCTTCGGCCAGTTGCTGCACTTCATCGGTCTCGGCGCAAAAAGCACTGGCGTAAGCCAGGCCTGTGGATAAGCCCAGGGCGCCCGCCTCCAGGCTCTCGCGCAGTTGCTCACGCATGGCTCTGATTTCGCTTGGCGTGGCGGTGCGATACAGATCGTCCAGGTGATTGCTGCGTAACGCGGTATGACCCACCAGCGCCGCCACATTCAGGGTCGGATTCGCCGCTTCGACCGCGGCGCGGTAATCGCTGAAAGTCGGGTAGACGAAAGCGCTGGCGGCGCCCAGCAGGTTCATCGGGTCCGGCGGTTCGTCGCGCAAACTCACCGGCGAGGCACTGATCCCGCAGTTGCCGACAATCACCGTGGTCACGCCCTGGCTGAGCTTGGGCAGCATCTGTGGCTGACGGATCACCACGGTGTCGTCGTGGGTGTGCACGTCGATAAATCCTGGCGCCAGTACGCGTCCGGTCGCGTCGATTTCCTCGTCAGCGCAAGCACCGTTCAAGTCACCGATGCGTTGAATGCGGCCATCCAGAATCGCCACATCGGCGGGATAACCCGGTGTGTCAGTGCCGTCGATGACCAAGGCATTGCGGATCAGCGTGTCGTACTTCATTTCAGTCTCCCAGCGACACGCAATCGGCATCGCCACGGTAGTCGTCCAGCGCCAGTTTAAGCTTAATGAAAGTAACTTTCGTACTCGGCGAGGTGGGCCGAGTACGAAATCGGGGGATCTGGCTTAGACTGCAGACCGTTCGTTTCACTGCACATTGACCAGCAAAGGCCAACCATGAACACCCTATCCCTGTTTGCTTCATTTGCCGCCAGTACCCTGTTGTTGGCGTTCTGCGGCTCGGCTTATGCCGCAGACAACAATGACAGTCCCGCCTACAAGCAATGCATGGACGCGTCGGGAGGCGTCACCGCCAACATGCTTGATTGCATGGCCGCTGACATCAAACTGCAGGATGCACGGCTGAACAAAGGCTACAAGGTTGCCATGGCGGCGATAGAAGCTGACAAGAAGGGCCAGCTGCAGAACGTCCAGCGGATGTGGATCAAGTACCGCGACGCCAATTGCGGATTTGTCCGGAGTCTGACCGGTGGGACCATCGACAGTCTCAACGCAGGTTCCTGCGTCCTGGAGATGACCCGGACCCGGGCGCAAGAGCTGGAAAATCTGGTTGGGCCTTGAGCGACACTGATCGTTCCCACGATCAAGTCTTGCGCAGAGGTCACGAATCAGCCTTCGAACACCGTCATGGCGTAGGCCGCCAGCTTGCTCTGAATGAAGTCGAGGAAGCATTGAATGCGCAACGCCAGCTGCGAGTTACGGTAGTACACCGCGTTGATCGGTTGGCGATAGCCACTATTGGCCTCGGCCAACACCACCTTCAAGCGACCGGCCTTGATGTCATCGATGGTCATGAAGTGCGACAGGCACGCAATGCCCTGCCCCTCCAGCGCCAGATGGCGCAAGGTTTCACCACTGGAGGCAGAAATGCCTGGCTGAATCTGCCAGCGATCACCTTGGGCATGCCGCAACGGCCAATGGTTGAGGCTTTCGGTCTGGGTGAAGCCCAGTAACGAATGCCCGGCCAGTTCCGCCACGGTGGCCGGCGTGCCGTGTTTTTCCAGATATTGAGGACTGGCAAGGATGTGCAAGGGGCTGCACCCCAGTGAACGCGCATGCAGCGTGGAATCTGCCAACGGCCCGATACGAATGGCGATGTCGGTGCTTTGTTCCAGCAGGTCGATGATCAAGTCGTTGCTGTTGAGCTCCAGCTGAATGTCCGGGTACAGACTGCGGAACTCGCTGATGTACGGCACGATGGCATGGAGCATGAACGGCGAGGCGGCGTTGATTCGCAGGCGACCGGACGGCGTTTGCTGGCGCGACGACAGCCGCTCTTCGAGGTCATCCATTTGTTCGAGAATTCGCTTGGCGTGCTCGAAGAAATACTTGCCTTCTTCGGTCAGGTCCATGCGCCGCGTGGTGCGATTGATCAGCGTGGTGTCGAGCTTGGCCTCGAGCCGCGACAGCGTGCGGCTGACCGCCGAGGGGGTTTGCCCGACCTGTTCGGCCGCAGCGGAAATCGAACCGCACTCGATCACACAGACGAAAATCTGCAACTCATCGGATCTGGCTTTCACGTATGTCCTCTATATCGAGTTGTCCCGATGGCGAATGCTGCGCACTCACTGTGGCGAGGGAGCTTGCTCCCTCGCCACAGGTCGCTACTGACGCGTCGATAGTAGCCCGATGCGGGGCAAAAGGAACGCTTACGCCCGCAGGTTGAAAACCTCGGTCAGGTGCTGCTCGTAGCGGGCCACGTCGGCTTCGATGTTTGGACGCTTCATCACGTCGACGCACAGGAAGGTCGGCAGACCGGTCATGCCGAGGAAGGTGTTGGCCTTGTGGAACGGGAAATACACCGCGTCCACACCCTTGGCTTCGAAGAAGTCGGTGGGGTCGTCGAAGGCTTGCTGCGGGGCGTTCCAGGTCAGTGAGAGCATGTACTGCTTGCCCTGCAACAGGCCGCCACTGCCGTACTTTTGCGACGCATCGGAACGGGTGCGACCGTCGCTGGCATACAGGCTGCCGTGGCCTTCGGTGAAGACTTCATCGATGTACTTCTTGACGGTCCACGGCGCGCCCATCCACCAGCCTGGCATCTGATAAATGATCACGTCGGCCCAGACAAATTTCGCCACTTCTTCGGCGACGTCGTAGCCTTCGTCGATGTGGGTGACTTTCACATCGACGCCGCCGCGATCCAGCACGCTCAGCGCGGCGTCATGCAGCGTCGAGTTGTAGCGGCCGTCGGAGTGGGCGAATTTTTTACCACCGTTGAGCAACAGTACTTTTTTCATGGGG
>JAPLSD010000365.1 GCA_026398835.1 Pseudomonas sp. | reverse complement strand
CTCATCACCTCAGGCTCGGCAACGCTTATCGGCTTGCGCAGATGAGGACGACTGGCTCTCTTATGCACCTTTATGAATAAAGCACCGCGCAAGCGTTATGGCAAAGTCCCGTGATGAACGGGGCTATCCCTAATGGAGCTACCCCGCCAGCGTCAGCCCATTGGCCGGCAACGGCAGCGCGGTCTTGTACCTGACCTGCTTGAGCGCAAAGCTCGAACGGATATTGGCCACTCCCGGAACCTTGGTCAGGAAGTCCATCATGAAACGCTCCAGCGACTGGATGGTCGGCACCAGTACGCGGATCAGGTAATCCGGGTCGCCGGCCATCAGGTAGCACTCCATCACTTCCGGACGGTTGGCAATCGCCGCCTCGAATTGCGCCAGCGCCTCCTCTACCTGCTTCTCAAGGCTGACGTGGATGAACACGTTGACGTGCAGCCCCAGCAGCTCAGCGTCAAGCAGCGTGACTTGCTCGCGAATCAGTCCCAACTCTTCCATCGCCTTGACCCGGTTAAAGCAGGGTGTCGGCGACAAGTTGACCGAACGTGCGAGGTCGGCGTTGGTGATGCGGGCGTTCTCCTGAAGGCTGTTGAGAATCCCGATATCGGTACGGTCCAGCTTGCGCATGAGACAAAACCACCTGTTTATTGTGTTTATGCAGATTTTTTATCCTCAAATGACTTAAAGCGCAACGAAACAGAGATAAATATTCTTCTTGGCGAGGCCTATGATTGTTGTAGGACAAGATTTCTTTTACCCAAAGAAAGATCGTCAGCTAGCGCGCCCACTACAAGAAATTCACAAGATCGAGCGTAGAAGCCATGAACCAACCGTACGAACCGCTGCGCCTGCACGTTCCCGAACCTTCGGGCCGTCCCGGCTGTAAAACCGACTTCTCCTACCTGCGTCTGACCGATGCCGGCACGGTGCGCAAACCCCCAATCGACGTTGAACCCGCCGACACGGCCGACCTGGCCAAGGGCCTGATTCGCGTGCTCGACGACCAGGGCAATGCCCTCGGTCCGTGGGCCGAAGGCGTGCCGGTCGAGATCCTGCGTAAAGGCATGCGCGCCATGCTCAAGACGCGGATTTTCGACAACCGCATGGTCGTCGCCCAGCGTCAGAAGAAAATGTCGTTCTACATGCAGAGCCTTGGCGAAGAAGCCATCGGCAGTGCTCAGGCCCTAGCCTTGAACATCGACGACATGTGCTTCCCGACCTATCGCCAGCAAAGCATTCTGATGGCTCGCGAAGTGCCGCTGGTGGACCTGATCTGCCAGTTGCTGTCCAACGAGCGCGACCCGCTCAAGGGCCGTCAGTTGCCGATCATGTACTCGGTTAAAGACGCCGGCTTCTTCACCATTTCCGGCAACCTCGCCACCCAATTCGTACAAGGCGTGGGCTGGGGCATGGCTTCGGCGATCAAGGGTGATACCAAGATCGCCTCGGCCTGGATCGGCGACGGCGCCACCGCTGAATCCGACTTCCACACCGCCCTCACCTTCGCCCACGTTTACCGTGCGCCGGTGATCCTCAACGTGGTCAACAATCAGTGGGCAATCTCCACGTTCCAGGCGATTGCCGGTGGTGAAGCCACTACCTTCGCCGGTCGTGGCGTCGGTTGCGGCATCGCCTCCCTGCGGGTCGATGGCAACGATTTCGTCGCGGTCTACGCCGCCTCTGCCTGGGCCGCCGAACGCGCCCGCCGCAACCTCGGCCCGACCATGATCGAATGGGTCACCTACCGCGCCGGCCCGCACTCGACTTCCGATGATCCTTCCAAATACCGTCCTGCCGACGACTGGAGCTACTTCCCGTTGGGCGACCCGATTGCGCGCCTCAAGCAGCACCTGGTGAAAATCGGTCAGTGGTCTGAAGAAGAACACACCACTGTCAGCGCCGAACTCGAAGCCGAAGTCATTGCCGCGCAGAAAGAAGCCGAGCAGTACGGCACTCTCGCCGGTGGCCAGATTCCGAGCGCCGCGACGATGTTTGAAGACGTCTACAAAGAGATGCCGGAGCACTTGAAGCGCCAGCGTCAGGAGTTGGGGATCTGACATGAACGATCACAACAACACTATCCAGTTGGAAACCGCCATGACCACAACCACCATGACCATGATCCAGGCCCTGCGCTCGGCCATGGATGTGATGCTTGAGCGTGACGACAACGTCGTGGTCTT
>JAPLSD010000759.1 GCA_026398835.1 Pseudomonas sp. | reverse complement strand
GGCGGGCCCATTTCCAGCGCTTGAACAAAGCTGCCGACACCGACGAAATCTTCGCGCAGGCGTTTGTTCAAGCGTTGCATCAGTGCGGTGCGCTCTTCCAGGCCTTTGCTGACGATCACCAGTTGCGCGTAGTAGGGGTTCTGCAATTGCTGGTCCAGAGGCAGGTAGAAACGAATCGCGCCCTCGCCGATGTAGGTGCTCCAGCGGACGATGTCCGGGTCATCTTTTAACGTCGCTTCGAGGCGATCGACCGCCAGACGGGTTTCGTTGATCGAGGCGTTTTGCGGCAGGTTCAGGTCCACCAGAATTTCCGGGCGGTCCGAAGACGGGAAGAACTGGTTCTGCACAAAACCCATGGAGAACACCGAGAGCACGAACAGCAGCACGGTGATACCGATCGCCCACCAGCGATTGCGAAGGCTCCACAGCAGCCCACCGTTGAAGGCCCGACCGATGCGTCCAGGCTCTGCCGAGTGGGGTTTTACGTTGGTGCTGAGGATGTGCACGCCGATCACCGGGGCGAACAGCACCGCGACAACCCACGACACGAGCATCGCCACGGCGATGACCGCGAACAGGGTGAAGGTGTATTCACCGGCGGAACTGGCGTTCAAACCGATGGGCACGAAGCCGGCGACAGTCACCAGCGTACCCGTGAGCATCGGGAATGCAGTCGTGGTGTAGGCGAAGGTCGCCGCCTGCTCCTTGGTCTCACCTTTTTCCAGGCGCGTCACCATCATCTCGACGGTAATCATCGCGTCGTCCACCAGCAAGCCGAGGGCGATGATCAAGGCACCGAGGGAAATCCGCTGCATGGTGATGCCGCTGTATTCCATGAAGACGAAGACCATCGCCAGCACCAGCGGAATGGAGCAGGCCACCACCAGCCCGGCACGCACGCCAAGGCTGACGAAGCTGACGATCAGCACGATTACCACGGCTTCGAACAAGGCGCGGGTAAAGCCACCGACCGCCACTTCTACCACTTCGGCCTGATCGGACACCTTGTGTACGCCAATGCCCACTGGTAAATCGGCGGTGAGGCTCTCCATACGCGCGTGCAGAGCGTTGCCGAAAGCCTGAATATTGCCGCCCTTTTTCATGGCAATGGCCAGGCCGATGGCCGGCTGACCGTTGAAACGGAACATCGGCGTCGCCGGGTCGACATAGCCACGGCTGATCTCGGCAATGTCGGCCAGCCGATAGAAGCGATCGTTGAGCCGCAGGTTAACGTTGGCCAGGTCTTTCTCCGACGCAAACTGCCCCGAGGTGCGCACCGAGATGCGTTCGGGACCTGCTTCAATCACCCCGGCCGGGGTCACGGCGTTTTGCGATTGCAGGCTTTGCACCACCTGACGCTGATCGATGCCCAGCGCTGCGAGTTTGCGGGTGGAGAAGTTCAGATAGAGCACTTCATTCTGCTCACCGATCATTTCCACTTTGCCCAGGTTCGGCACTTCGCGGATCTCGGCGCGCACTTGTTCCACGTAGTCGCGCAACTGACGCATCGTCAGGCCGTCGGCGGTGAAGGCATACACCGAACCGAAGACATCACCGAATTCGTCGTTGAAGCTCGGTCCTTGCAGGCCCTGAGGAAAACTGCCGCGAATGTCGTTGATCTTTTTGCGCACCTGGTACCAGATCTCGGGGATGTCCTTGGCACTGGTGGTGTCGCGCAGGAACACGAATACCGTGGATTCGCCCGGGCGGGTGTAGCTCTTCACGTAGTCGAGGGAGTCGAGTTCTTCGAGTTTTTTCTCGATTCGGTCGGTGACCTGTTTGAGGGTTTCTTCCTGGGTTGCTCCGGGCCAACGGCTCTGGATCACCATGGTCTTGATGGTGAACGACGGATCTTCCTCGCGACCGAGGTTCATGTACGAGAACACGCCCATCAGCAACGCGACGAACATCAGGTACCAGACAAACGACTGATGCTTGAGGGCCCATTCGGATAAGTTGAAACTCCCTTTCATCGCGGGCTGTCCTCGTCGATTTTAACTTTCTGCCCCGGTTTGAGGCTGTTCACACCCGCACTGACCACCCGC
>JAPLSD010000231.1 GCA_026398835.1 Pseudomonas sp. | reverse complement strand
TGGGTACGCTTGCCACCTTCAGTACCGGCGTGAATGATCTTGGTCACGGCATCGGTCATCTGCGGCAAGGTCATCGCCTTGTCCTGCTGCTTTTGGGTGTCGACTTCGCTGCCAAGGTTCCAGTAGTAGGTCTTGTCAGCCTTGATCGATATGGTCAGGACCTGTGTGTTGTTGTCTTGCGGCAAGGCTTCGCTGGAAACCTTGGGCAAATCAACTTTCACGCCCTGATTGAGCATCGGTGCGGTCACCATGAAGATGACCAGCAGTACCAGCATCACGTCGATGTAAGGCACCACGTTCATCTCGGCAACCGGCTTGCGCTTTTTACGAGCTCGAGCGATTAAAGCCATTGGGAAATACCTGCTTATTCTTCGCTGGTGTGCACTTTGCGGTGCAGGATCGCCTGGAACTCATCGGCGAAGGTGTAGTAACGGCTGATCAAGGTTTCGCCACGAGCGGCAAAACGGTTGTAGGCAATTACTGCGGGGATTGCTGCGAACAGGCCGATAGCGGTAGCGATCAGCGCCTCGGCGATACCTGGAGCCACAGTGGCCAGGGTCGCTTGCTGAGCCATTGCCAGGCCGCGGAAGGAGTTCATGATGCCCCAGACGGTACCGAACAGACCGATATACGGGCTGACGGAACCGACGGTCGCGAGGAACGGCAGGCTCTGCTCGAGCTTTTCTTCTTCACGGGAAATAGCCACGCGCATGGCACGCGCCACGCCTTCCATGACCGCTTCCGGATCAACGCCAGGCTGCTGACGCAGACGGGAGAACTCCTTGAAGCCGGCACGGAAAATCTGCTCTACGCCTGAGTCCGGGTCCGGGTTGCTACCGGCCTGACGATAGAGTTTCGACAGGTCGATACCTGACCAGAAGCGCTCTTCAAAGCTCTCCAGGGCACGTCGACCGGCACGCAGCAGGGTGCTGCGCTGAAAGATCATGATCCATGAGGTGACCGATGCAGCCACCAGGATCAGCATTACCAACTGCACAACGACGCTGGCATTGCTGACCAAGCTCCACATGGAGGAATGGTCGACGACGTTAGCTTCCACGCTTTATCTCCTGCTCTGAGTGTGTACCCGCGCCGCTCACGCCGGCAAAGGCCGCACGTAGAGCTTCGGGAATGGCCCGGGGTTTCAAACTATCGGCGCGCACACAGGCCACCAAAAACTGCCCTTCACAGAGCAGCGCATTATCCGTAGCCCGCCTGACCTGCTGTTTAAAGCGCAGGCTGGCACGGTTCAATTCGATTACTTCAGCACTTACCAAAAGCTCGTCGTCCAGTCGCGCCGGCGCGTGGTAACGCGCTTCGCTGGAATGCACAACGAACAGCAGGTCCTCGCCTGCAAGCTGCGATTGGGCAAAGCCCAGCTCGCGTAGCCGCTCGGTTCGAGCCCGCTCCATAAACTTAAGGTAATTAACGTAATACACGATGCCGCCGGCATCGGTGTCCTCGTAATAAACGCGACAACGATGTGCGAACGACTCAAGCCCGTTTTGCGCGCGCATACTCTAGTGCTTACTCCTCAGGTTGCCAATCCAGCCAGGCAACTGTTTTTCATTCTCGAACGCATTTCTTGCGAAAGAACGGCAATGCCAGCCCGTAGGACAGCACAAACCCTGAATAAATCAGTGCGCAGAGGCTAATTAATCGTCCACTAATCGTCCACGGCATCGAGAAACTCGTCTACCACAGGCATCTCCCCCATACGCGTCGGAATATTAAGACCGAAATGCAGATACGCATGCCGGGTGACTACCCGACCTCGCGGTGTGCGCATGATATAGCCTTGCTGGATCAGGTAAGGCTCGAGCACATCCTCGATGGTATGCCGCTCTTCGCTGATCGCCGCCGCCAGACTGTCTACCCCCACCGGCCCGCCGTCGAACTTCTCGATCATGGTCAGCAGTAGACGTCGGTCCTGGTGATCGAAGCCACGTTCGTCGATATCCAGAAGATTCAGCGCCCGATCCGCAATCGGTTTGGTGATATGGCCATTGGCCCGAACTTCAGCAAAGTCCCGGACACGGCGCAGCAGTCGGTTGGCAATTCGTGGGGTACCACGGGCACGACGAGCAATTTCAAAGGCGCCGTCAGGATCGAGCGGCAAGCCGAGAATACCCGCCGAACGACTGACAATGGTCGCCAAATCCGCCGTACTGTAGAACTCAAGGCGCTGGACGATTCCGAAACGATCGCGCAGCGGATTGGTCAGCATCCCGGCACGAGTAGTCGCACCCACCAAGGTAAACGGTGGCAGGTCGAGCTTGATCGAGCGTGCGGCCGGGCCCTCGCCGATCATGATGTCGAGCTGGAAATCTTCCATCGCCGGGTACAGCACTTCTTCGACAATCGGTGATAAGCGGTGGATTTCATCGATGAACAGCACATCGTGGGGCTCAAGGTTGGTCAGCAAGGCTGCCAAATCACCCGGACGCTCCAGCACCGGCCCCGAGGTGCTTTTGATCGACACGCCCATTTCCTGAGCAATGATGTTAGCCAGGGTGGTTTTACCCAGCCCCGGCGGACCGAAGATCAACGTGTGGTCCAGCGACTCGTTACGTCCACGGGCGGCCAGGATGAACAACTCCATCTGCTCGCGCACGGTCGGCTGGCCAATGTACTCGGCCAGACTGAGCGGGCGAATCGCGCGGTCCTGAATTTCCTCGCGGTCACGGCTACCCGTGGCGGCGATCAGACGATCAGCTTCAATCACTTAAATCATTCCCTTCAGGGCACGGCGAATCATGTCTTCACTACTCAAACCCTTATCCTTGATGGCAGAAACCGCTTTACTGGCTTCCTGCGGCTTGTAGCCCAGAGAGATCAATGCGCTGACTGCATCACTCTCGGAACTGGCCACCAGGGACGCCGGCGCATCAGGCTGATTCGGCACCAGAGCAAACATGCTCGGCACGGTTTCCCAGGCTTTGAAGCGATCCTTGAGCTCCACCAGCAGTCGTTCTGCGGTCTTCTTGCCGACACCCGGCACCTTGGTCAGCGCCGATGTATCTTGCGCCGAGACGCAACGCACCAGCTCATCGACTTCCAGACTGGACATCAAAGCCAGCGCCAGTTTCGGACCGACGCCGTTGAGGCGGATCAACTCACGAAAAAAATCCCGCTCGCGTTTGCCAATGAAGCCATAGAGTAACTGGGCATCCTCGCGCACGACCAAATGGGTGTGCAAGGTGATCGGCTCACCGACCGACGGCAGTCTATAAAGGGTGGTCATAGGCACTTCCAGCTCATAACCCAGACCATTTACATCAAGAATCAGATGCGGCGGCTGTTTTTCAGCCAAGGTGCCGCGCAAGCGT
>JAPLSD010000619.1 GCA_026398835.1 Pseudomonas sp. | reverse complement strand
GCTGCTGGTGATGGCCTTGCGGATATTCGTCAAGAATCGCGCGCTGTACAAAGCACCTAAAGGCAACACCCCGCCGCCCTGGTGGATTCGCGGGATGTTGATCCTGACCTGCACCGGCGTGTCGTTCGCCCACGGCTCCAATGATGGGCAAAAAGGCATGGGCCTGATCATGCTGATCCTGGTCGGCACCTTGCCGATGGCCTATGCACTGAACCGCACCATGCCGGCCGATCAGGCCTTGCAGTTCGCCGCCGTGGCCGAAGTCACCCAGCAAGCGCTGGTCAAAAACACACCGCAATCGGCACCGGCCGATCCACGGCCCACGCTCTCCGACTACGTACGCAGCAAACAGCCGACACCGGAGCTGATACCGGCCCTCGCCGCACTGGCCGGCAACATCGGTAACGAAGTGAAGGGTTATGGCTCGCTGTCCAAAGTCCCGGCCGAAGCCATGGGCAACGTGCGTAACGACATGTACCTGACCAGCGAAACCATCCGCCTGATGGACAAGGACAAGGTCGGCAACTTCGATGCCGATACCCAAGGCAAGCTGCAACTGTTCAAGCAACAGATCGACAACGCCACACGCTTCATTCCGCTGTGGGTGAAAATCGCCGTGGCCATCGCCCTCGGCCTGGGCACCATGGTTGGCTGGAAGCGCATCGTGGTAACGGTCGGGGAGAAGATCGGCAAGACCCACCTGACCTACGCTCAGGGTGCTTCGGCGGAAACCGTGGCCATGCTGACCATCGGCGCCGCTGACATGTTCGGGCTGCCGGTGTCGACCACCCACGTGTTGTCTTCGGGTGTGGCCGGGACCATGGTCGCTAATGGCTCCGGTTTGCAGATGCGCACCATCCGTAACCTGCTGATGGCCTGGGTGCTGACGTTGCCGGCAGCGATCCTGCTGTCGGGCAGTTTGTATTGGTTGTTTACACAGTTGTTCTAAGCCGCGCTGAACCACTCAAAAAATCCCGGACCGGGCAATCGGTTCGGGATTTTTTTATCCAGCGAATCAGACTCAGGACGGCGCACCACGCATTTCGTCGAAAAATCAGCGTATTAACGTTCTTTTGCTCCAGCACCCGATGGATTTCACTTCAGTTTGCTACCTTGGTGCCGACTCTTAAGAGAGCCAACGCATTCAGGAGGGGGAAACCGTGAATCTGTATATCAATCAGCTTCAGAAGAAAGCTGACTTCAAAAGCGCTATCTACGCAGGCGACATCTTCCTGAACACCCAGCTCAACACGGCGAAAGAACTGTGCGCATTCGCCCAGCAAAGCATCACCGCAGCGTTTGACGGCGAAACCAACCATCAGGCCCTGCACACCCTGATGCCGGTGGAAGAGTTCGTCACCCTGGTGACCCGACTCAAGGGCCAGTTCACCAACAGCCTGCAGGTCAAAGAGCTGATTCGCGCCTTCACCCTGGAAATCGGCGCCGCCCCCGAAGACTATATTTTCGACGTGCCGCGCATACGCGTCGTGCCGAACTACGACTACCTGCACGCCGGCATCAGTTATGCCTATAAGCCGCACCGGGACACCTGGTACGGCGGCGTGGATTGCCAGATCAACACCTGGATGCCGGTGTACACCATCGCCCCGGACCAGACCATGATGATCAATCCGGGCTACTTCGATGTGCCGGTGAAAAACACCTCGGCGCAGTGGAGTTTGTCCGACTGGATCAACGTGCAGCGTGAGCGGGCCAAGGACAACGTCAAAGAAGAAGTCCGCGTTCACCCGGTGCCGCTGGAAGAGATCAACACCGGATCGGAAATCCGCGTCGCCGGTAATACCGCCGAGATGCTGATTTTCTCTGGCTCGCACCTGCATGGCACCGTACCCAACTACACCGAACAGACCCGCTTCAGCGTGGATTTCCGGCTGATGCACCTCGATGACCTCAAGCACAAACGCGGCGCAGTTAATGTCGACAGCGCCTGCCCGGATGTCGGGGCCGGTTTCAAAGACTATTTACACGTCCACGATTTCTCGAATTTCCTAGGAGCCAAATAATGACCAAGCGTCGCCTTACGCCTGCCGAGACCGAATACAACGAAACCCGTGCCAACGTCCTGAAGCGGGTCGACGCCGAGTACGTGGCCGATGCGCCGTACGTGTTCGCCAACCGCATTGGCGTGACTGCTGCGTTGTCGCGCATGGAGTTGTTCAAGAAGGTCGCCGAGATTCCGGGCGCGATCATCGAGTGCGGCGTGTACAAGGGCAACTCGTTGATGCTCTATATGCACTTGTCGATGATTCTGGAACCTTACGCAATCAACCGTTCGATCGTCGGTTTCGACACCTTCGAAGGCTTCCAAAGCATCAACAAGGATGAAGACCCGGCCGACGTCAACGAGACCATGTTCTCCGACACCGACCAGTCGCTGATCCAGGACATGATCGACGCCAACGACCTGCTGCGTCCGGTCAACCGCATCCCGCGTTGCGAGCTGGTCAAAGGCGACATTTGCAAGACTGCGCCAGAATGGGTCAAAACCCGCCCGGACCTGGTCGTGGCAATGCTGATCCTCGACACCGACCTGTATGAGTCGACCAAAGTCGCGCTGGAGACCTTCCTGCCGTACATGCCAAAAGGCGCCATCGTGGTGCTGGACGAAGTCGCCTATCGCAACTTCCCGGGCGAAACCAAAGCCCTGCGCGAAGTGTTCGACTTGAACAAGATAGAACTCAAACGCCTGCCGTTCGATTCTTGCGTGGGTTACTTCCACATCTGATCGGCCTGCAAAGCCTCGCTCCTACAAGAGCGAGGTTTGCCCACGCAGGTGTCATCCGCGACATGGCTCTCGGCGCAACATCACTCTCTCGCGTACCACGTCATAGGCCCAGTGATAGGCGTAGGTGTAGGGCAGAAAAAACAGCAACACGCCGATGTCCAGGATCAGTGCCTGCAACAGGCTGATGTTCAGCCACCAGGCCACCAGCGGCACGCTGACGATGACCAGACCGCCTTCGAACAGCAACGCATGCAACATGCGGGTCCAGCCGTTCTGGGCCATGGCGAAACGCTCGCGCATACGGTCGAACATGCCGTTGAAGAGCACGTTCCAGCCCAGCGCGATAAAGCAGTTGGCGATGGTTACCACGCCCATGTCGAGCATTGGCTTGTCCATCAACCAGGCGAATAGCGGCGTACACATCAACACCGCGAAGACTTCAAAGCCGATGGCCTGAAAAACCCGTTCAGTCAGGGATTTTGGAGTATTCATGATCAATCTCTCTGGGTAACGATGGTTGCCATCATTGCCCACCGAACCGATACTTCATAACCAATAACCATCGATCAGAGCGATAGTTCATGGCGTCTCACGAAGTATTACTGGCCTTTGTCCAGGCCGCGACCCAAGGCTCGTTCTCTGCGGCCGCACGCAAACTGGGCAAGAGCCAATCGACCATCAGCGCGGCCGTCGCCAGCCTGGAAATCGACCTGGACGTGATCCTGTTCGATCGCAGCAGCCGCAAGCCCAGCCTGACCCCTGCCGGGCATGTGATGCTGCAGCGTGCCGAAGACATTCTGGCCGCCACCAGTCGCCTGGAAATGGCCGCCAGCCAGTTGTCGCAAGGCTTCGAGCCGAAGCTGACCGTGGCCATTTCCGACACTTATCAGTCCGACCGTTTCGAGGCGAGCCTGAGCGCGTTCGAGCAGCGCTACCCGGACCTGGAGCTCGAATGCCTGATCGCCGAATGCGACGATCTGATCGCGCTGGTCCAGCGTGGCCGGGCGCAGATTGCCTTCGCCGAGATGCAATCGAGTTACCCGGCAGACCTTGCCAGTTCGACGGTCGACGAACGCACGGAAATTGCGCTGTTTGTGTCTCGTGACCATCCACTGGCCGCACTGAACAAGGTCGACAAGGACACCTTGCAACAACACCGCGAGTTGCGTCTGGCGACCATCGTCAACCCCTATGAAACCCGCGCGCAGGGCCGGGTCTGGTCGGCGCCAAGCTACTTGATGCTGCTGGAAATGGCTCAGCGGGGGTTCGGCTGGGCTCCACTGCCGCGCTGGCTGGTGGGCCGCTTTGGTGCCGGCTCGCTTCAGGAACTCAACGTGCGCGGCTGGCCGCGACCGATGGCGGTAGATGCATTGTGGTCGCGTCTGCATCCGCCGGGACCGGCGGGGAGTTGGTTGCTCGGGAAGATGTTGGAGTGATACCGCTCGTAGAGCCTACTTAAGATCCACAAAAAATCAAGATCCACAAAAAACCCCTGCATCGAGGGGCTTTTTGTGAAGCAGTATCAGCAAGCAGGCATCAAGCCATCTGAATGATGGTCTGCATAATGGTGCTTTGGGTCGAGATGGTTTTGGCGTTGGCCTGGTAGTTACTTTGTGCCTTGATCAAGTCCACCAACTCGTTGGTCAGGTTGACGTTGGACTGTTCCAGGGAGTTGGAAACCACTGAACCCAAGGTGCCGGTTTCTGGAGCATCGTAGCCCGGGATACCCGAAGCGAACGTTTCTTTCCAGCTGGTACCGCCCACTGCCTGCAGACCCTGCTCGTTGGTGAAGCTGGCCAGAGAAATCTGACCAATTGCCTTGTTCTGGCTGTTGCTGAAGTTGGCAAACAGAGTGCCAGTGCCGTCGATGGTCAGGTTGGTGATCTGGCCTGTGGCGTAGCCGTCCTGAGTCGGCAGCGAACGCGCGGTATCGGCGTTGAACTGGGTGGTTTTAGTCATATCGATCGCCACGCCACTGGCGTTCGCACTCGCGCCGTTG
>JAPLSD010000180.1 GCA_026398835.1 Pseudomonas sp. | reverse complement strand
TTGGCCAGCGCCAGGTCGACTTTCTCGAAGGTGTCGACGAATTGCAGTTCTTCAGTGCCGTTCATTTTCACTGCAGTGAAACCACGGTCGACGGCTTCCCTGGCAGCCCGAGCGGTGTCGGCCGGACGGTCGCCGCCGATCCACGAATACACGCGAATCTTGTCGCGAACCTGCCCGCCCAGCAGATCGCTGACCGAGACCCCTAGCGCCTTGCCCTTGATGTCCCACAGCGCCTGATCGATCCCGGCCAGAGCGCTCATGTGCACTGCGCCACCACGATAGAAACCGCCGCGATAGAGCACAGTCCAGATGTCTTCGATGTTGCGTGGGTCCTTGCCGATCAAGTAGTCCGACAGCTCATCAACGGCCGCCGCGACCGTGTGGGCACGGCCTTCGACCACGGGCTCGCCCCAGCCGGTCACGCCTTCGTCGGTTTCGACTTTGAGGAACAGCCAGCGCGGTGGAACGATAAAGGTCGTTAGTTTGGTGATTTTCATCTTTTTGTCTCTCTTGTTAGATGCGGCGCTATCGGCGCCAAAACGTCTTAGCGCAACGCGTTCCAGGCCTTCACATAGGCCTTGGCGCGGACCGCCACTTCGTCAGGCGTCAGCCCCGGTTTGAACAGCCCGGAGCCCAGGCCGAAACCGCTGACACCCGCCTCGAGAAATACCTGCATGTTGTCCGGCGTAATCCCGCCCACCGGAATCAGCAAGGTGCCTGCCGGCAGCACCGCCAACCAGGCCTTGACCACTGCCGGGCCCATTTGCTCTGCCGGGAACATCTTCAAGACATCGGCGCCTTCGGCCAGTGCGGCAAAGGCTTCGGTCGGCGTGGCGACACCGGGCGACAAGTACAGACCCGCCGCCTTGGCCGCGCGCAAGACCTTGGGATCACTGTGGGGCATGACAATCACCTGCCCGCCCGCAGCCTTCACTTGCTCGACCTGTTCCGGGGTCAACACCGTACCGGCACCGATCAGGCAATCGGCGGGCAAAATGCTGCGCAGAATTCGGATACTTTCGTACGGCTCAGGAGAATTGAGCGGCACTTCAATGACGCGAAAACCTGCCTGATACAACACCTCGCCGATGGCCGCCGCCTCTTGCGGACGCAGACCGCGAAGGATCGCGATCAACCCGTTTTTCGCCAGTGTTTGCTTGAGCATGTCAGACCTCTTGGTAGTTGAACGCAGACGGTCAGCCGAGCAGCCCGGCCGCTTCGGCCAGGTGCCATAAGCCGCGTTCGGTGGCGTGTTCGGCCAGGCTCACCTGAGCAAAACCGCAGGTATCGAGCGCCCGGCTATAGCGGGCACAGAGTTGGGAATTGCCGATAAGGATGATCGAGGGCAGTTGAGCGCTGTCGCGTCGACGGCGCTGCACGTTGGCGAGGGCCGCGAGTTCGTGGCCGATCAACAAACCCGACAGATAGTCAACTTGCTCGGTGGAACTGAGCTCACCCGTCAGGCCAAGGCTGCGCGCACTGAACAAGGTCGAAAGAGGACCGATCTCGCCGTCTGTGGACAACGCCACCTGCACGCCGCGATCAAACGCTTCGCCATCAAAGGGTGCGCTGCGCTCTTGGGTGCGCCCCAGAATGCTGTGTTCGCTGAGTACGGCGAACAGCTCGCCAGTCATGAAGGTGTCGAAATGCACGATGCAGCCGTCGGCCACTTCCACCCATTTCGAATGGCTGCCGGGCAAGCCGATCAGCAGGTTGTGGCCAGCGCCCGCCGACAGACTTTGCAGCACGCCGAGGACCTGGGTCTCTTCGCCCCGCATCACATTTGGCAACCGCGAACGCTGAATCACGCCGGGCACGATGTGCACATCGACGCCGCGCAGGCTGTGTAGGGTTTTCAACGAGGTACCGAGGTTGGCGACATTCGCCGGGGTGTCGCAGTAAGTGGCTTCACGCCAACCCTGGGCGCTGCCGACCATGCCACAGGCGATCACTGGAAGTTCGGGCTGCGCATCGAGCCAGTCACCGCAGGCGTCATCGAAGGCCAGTTCAAAACCATCGGTGCACAGTTGGCCGGCGATCATCCGCGGCACACTGGGCAACTGCATGATCCCCGACGACAGCGAACGCTGTTCGAGCACCTGGCCGCCAGCAGCGAGTTTGTAAGCCCGAAGTGAGGTTGTCCCCCAATCGAGCGCGATCAATTGCGCCTGCATCGCTTCACCTGAAATTTGTTATTGGGCAGTGAGTGCGTAGAGCTGATGCAGGCGACTATAAACCTGAGAAGGCACAATTCTCAATATATAAATTATCATCCCACATACAGGGATATTAACCGCGTGGGTGATCTCCACCTTGCGTGCTATATTTCCCGCCGTTTCCGTTTCGCAGAAGGAAGACCCGCGGTGAACAAGAAGACAGGAATTCGGGCCGAGCAAGCCGATAAGACCCGCGCGCGGATTCTTCAGGCCGCGGTCAAGGTCTTCACCCGCGATGGCTATTCCGGCGGGCGGGTCGAGAGCATTTCCCACGAGGCAGAGTCCAATGACCGGATGCTTTATTACTACTTCACCAGCAAGGAACGACTGTTCATCTGCGTGCTGGAACACACCTATGAACAGTTCAACAAGGCCGAAAGCAAACTCAAGCTGGACCTGAGCGCACCCCTGCAAGCGCTGCAGGATCTGGTGGCGTTTGTCTGGAACTACTACGTCAAACACCCGGAATTCGTCGCTATTCTCAGCATCGAGAACCTGCACAAAGGCAAACATGCGCAGCAATCCAGCGAACTGCGCCGGCTCTCAGGGGAAGCGGTCGGGGTGTTGCGACCGATCATCGAGGCCGGTCAGGCGCAAGGGCTGTTTCGCGAGGATGTGGACCTCAAGCATGTGTATTTGATGATCGCCTCGCTCTGCTATTTCTATAATTCCAATCAGCACACGCTTAGCTCGTTTCTCGGCGAAGACCTGGCGGATAAACGCCAGCAACAGGATTGGCTGGGGTTTATCAGTGATCTGGTGGTGCGTGGGGTGATGCGGTTGCCGGATAGTGGATCTGGCCAGGATTAGCGTTGACTGCACCGGCCTCATCGCGGGCAAGCCCGGCTCCCACAGGTTTGGCATCGTCCAAGGAACGTGGCTTGCCCGCGAAGCTTTTAATGGGTTCCGGGATTGGCTCGCAGGTGCGCGACCTTCTGTTCCAGCCCTTGCCATTGCGACGCCGTTGAGGCAAACCGACTGCGCAAATACGCCGCCAATTCCGCCACCTGGGTATTCGACAAACTGTCCTTGAAACCCGGCATGTAGCCCAGATCCTTGGTGGCCGGCACCGCGATGCCTTGCAAAATGACCTTGATCAGATTGTCCGGCTGATCGCTGTGCACATTGGTATTGCTCGCCAGCGAGGGGCTGACACCAAACAGCTTGGGTCCGAGCCCGTCAGCGTGACAGGCCTTGCACGAGCCTTCGAACACCCGCTGGCCGTTGCTCAACGACAGGCTTGCTACAGGTGCCGGCCGAGTGGCTTTCTCCACCACGTGTGCTTCGGCCTGAGCGCCATTAAGTGAGGCCAGATAGACCGCCATCGCTCGCACATCAGCCTTGGGCAGTTTCGCCAGTTCGCTGACCACCGGCCCCATGGGACCGGCCGCCACACCGTGAGCATCGGAATAGCCGCTGCTCAGGTATTGGCGCCGTACCGGTGTTCTTCAGCCTGCCGGCAACCTTCCTCAAAGGCACCGCCGCTGCAACTGGCTTCGCCCTCGCCTGCTCGCTGGCAAACATTGCGGGCCTGGTCAGCAACTCGCTGATGGGTGTGGCCATCGACGTCACCGGGAGCAGCGCCGGAGCGCTGTGGTTCTTCGCCGGGTGCTTGATTTTCAGCAGCTTTCTGGTGATCGCATTGCCGGCAAAACTGGTGAACAGGTAAGCAGGAAACTCACCGTCAATGAAATCCCCCCTCGCCCCAAGAGGACGAGGGGGTTGATTGACCATTCAACCCTGCGCAAACCCTCTCAACACCTCCCCTTCCATGCGATAGCGCACCCACTCATCCTGAGGCTGTGCGCCGATCGACTTGTAAAACGCAATCGCCGGCTCGTTCCAGTCCAGCACACTCCATTCGAAGCGTCCGCAGTCGTTGGCGCAGGCGATTTGCGCGAGATGACGCAGGAGTTTTTTGCCCGCGCCGCCACCGCGTTGTTCGGGGTTGATGTAGAGGTCTTCGAGGTAGAGGCAATTGCTCCCCAGCCAGGTCGAGTAGCTGAAGAAAAACACCGCGAAGCCGATCGGCTGCCCGTCTCGCAGGCAGATCAGGCCATGGGCTGTCGCACCTTCGCTGAACAGGCTGCGTTCGATGTCGGCGACGCTGGCGATGACTTCGTGCCTGGCACGCTCGTAGTCCGCCAACTCGGTAATGAACGCGAGGATTTGCGGGGCATCGCTCGGCACGGCTGGGCGGATATCGATGGTCATGGACAGGCCTTGTCAGGAAGTGAAAAAGCCATACTAAGTCGACTCTGAGCGCTCGTCACATTTCAAATCAAAACCTGGTTTATGGTTATCAGATTACCTGTGCTCGACGCATGATTGTCTTATCCCTTCACAATGAGGATTCCAATGACCATTGCCGCTTTCGCTCCGCTGCAAAGCCTTGCCGCAACGCTCCTGCCCCACGCTCTTGAGCCGTCCGAGGATGGCGCCCACGATCTTTCGCACCTGCATCGGGTCTGGAACAACGCTCGTGTGATCCATAAAGAGGAAAGCGGCGACCTCGAGGTGCTGCTGGCGGCGGTGCTTTTGCATGATTGTGTGGCGGTGGAGAAGAACTCGCCGTTGAGATCACAGGCATCGCGACTAGCGGCACAGAAAGCCTCGCAGGTGTTGGCTGGCATGAGTTGGCCTGTGGATAAAGTCGCCGCGGTCGCCCATGCCATCGAGACCCACAGCTTCTCGGCGGGTATTACGCCGACGACGCTTGAAGCAAAAATCCTGCAGGACGCCGACCGCCTCGACTCCCTTGGAATGCTCGGTGTGGCGCGCACGTTCTATGTCTCCGGGAGGATGGGCAGCGCACTTTACGACCCGCTGGATCCCGAAGCGAAGGCTCGCGATTACGACGACACGCGTTTCACCCTTGATCACTTCCAGACCAAGCTGCTGCATCTGGCGGCGGGTTTCCAAACCCGGACCGGCAGCCGGCTGGCGCAGATTCGTCATGAACGATTGAAGCGTTTTATGGAGGAGTTCATGGAGGAAATCGGCCTTTAAACCTCTGCGAACCGGACAAAGCAAAACCGTGTTGACGCAGAGGCTCAGGGCGTGAAGACGATTGATCAAGCGATGAAGGTCTTGAATCAGCCTATAACCCGTTCGATCAACGCGTCGACCTCAGCAGCACCCGGCGAGGTGGCCGGGCCCCATCGCATGACCGCCAGCGCCGCAGCGGCATTGGCACGGCGCGCTGCTTGAGTCGCGGTCAATCCACTCGCCAACCCGGCGATGAAAACCCCGGCATGAGCGTCACCGGCGCCGTTGCTGTCCACGGCTACGACCTTGAATCCTGGAACATGCAGGCAGTGTTGCTGCTGACAAATCCAGCAACCTTGCGGTCCATCGCGCACCACCATTAGTGCGCCGGTTGGCAGGTACTCGCCCAGCTTAACCAGCGCACCGGCAATCTGCTCAGCCCCGGTAAAGCGCAGGGCTTCAACACTGTTGCTGGTCCAGATATCGATCCGTGGCAGCAACGCCGCCATCCATTTGGAATCCGGCGAATCCACCAGCGGCCCCGGGTCGAATACCACCTTGATTTCAGGGGGCAATGCCAGCACCCAGTCGAGTAAGGCTTGCACCTTGCCGTCATGAAGCAGGCTGTAACCGCTGACGTAGACATAATCGTCGGCGTGCGCGGCAACGCTCGCCAAATCGTCTTTCGACAACTCACCTTCAGCACCGATCCAGGAAATGAACGTGCGTTCAGTCGTGGCTTCGGTCAGCGCGACACACAGCCCCGTGTCTTGCTCGGCGCTGCTGGCGATGCCGATCTGAATACCTTCAGCCGTCATCGCCTCACGGGCCAGATCGCCGAAGCGACCCTTGCCGTGACGCCCGAGGTAGACCACCGGCAAACCGTTGCGCTGGGCAGCAGCCATCACGTTGAAACCGCCACCCGCCTCGAAGCTGGCGGATTGCGCCAGCACGTCGCCGCCGGAGTTCGGCAGTGTGTCCACGGACATCACCAGGTCGACCATCACTTGGCCGGTGTGCAGCAATCTAGGCATTTGCGTTCTCGACAAAAGCACCGCGACGATCCTTCGCACCGCCGAGCACAGCATAAAGACCACCGGCCACAATGAAGGTCACGATCCAGCCCAGGCCGTTATGCCCAAGCCATGAGTTGGACAACGGGCCGGCAAACCAGATATTTTCCGCCGTGGTGCCAATGGTGGTGAAGCTGAAACCGAGCACGATCGCCACTGCCCAGGCACCGAAGGCGCGCCATTCAACACCGCCGCGATACCAATAAGCACTGGTCGGGCTGACATCCAGCAGGTCCTTGGCGCTGTAGTGGTGACGGTGAATCAGGTCGACCACGAAGATCCCGACCCAAGCGGTGATCGGCACCGCCAGCAACGAGATGAAGGTGATGAATGGACCATAGAAACTGTCGGCGATCAGCATGAAGTAAATCGACCCGGCGAAGATCGCCGCGATGTCGACGATCACCGCATGCACGCGCTTGACCTTCAGGCCGAGGGTCAAGGTGGTCAGACCCGCCGAGTACACCGAAAGGTTGTTCGACAGCAGCAACCCGCCGAATGCGGTGATCAAGTAGGGCACAGCCATCCAGGTTGGCAGCATGTCGCGGATCGCAATGATCGGGTCTGTGGCGAACGCCAGGTCGTTATTGCCCACCGACAGCAGGCCGCCGAGGGTGATCAGCAGTACCAACGGAATACCGGCACCGAACGCCGCCGAAGCGACCAACCGTACAGCCTTGACGCTGCGGTGCTGGTAGCGCGACATGTCCGCGCCAGCGTTGGCCCAACCGATCCCGGTGCCGGCGGCCATAGTGCCGACGCCGATGATCATTGCACTCAGTGGTGCCGGTGTGGCGTTGAACACTGCAGTCCAATCGATGGTGGCACAAAGAAAGCCACCGACCAGCAGGTTAAGGGCACCAAACACATAGGTGGCCCACTTCTGAATCACCAGCAACGTCGCGTGACCCAGTCCGGAAACCGCCAGGGTCAGCAGCACGAAGATGCCGATGAACAGCAAGGTCAGCAGCGGCGCACTTTTGGCTTCCACCGGCGAGCTGAAGAGGATCGAGCACAACGACAGCAACACAAATGCAGCCGTGGTGGTGTTGACTGTTTCCCAGCCCAGCCGGGACATCAGCGAGACCAGGGTCGGGCCGATATTGCCACGCACGCCGAAAATCGCTCGGGACAAGGTCAGGCTCGGTGCGCGGCCACGACGGCCGGCAATCGAGATGATCCCGACCACCGCAAACGAGCCGGCCGCGCCGAGGATGGCAACGATGATCGCCTGCCAGATGGCCAAACCACGAAAGGCCACCAGTGTTGCCCCCAGCGGCAAGCCGAGGATGCTGATATTGGCGGCGAACCAGACCCAGAACAATTGCAGCGGATGACCGCTGCACTCCCCTTCCGGAACCGGCTCGATGCCACGGGTTTCCAGTTGCCCGGCACTTTGCCCGGCGCTCGATGAACTCATGAAAGGTACTCCTGCTGCCATTATTGTGGTTGTCGGCAATTTCGGAAGTTGACACAACATCCCTCGCCACAGGGTTAGCGCAAGGCCAGTAACCCCTGCACCAACGGCTCCAGGTCCAGGTCATTAACCTTCTTGACCCGCTCGATCAACTCAGCCGGCCAACTCTGCATCCCCAGACAAGCACCGAGCATCGCCCCCAGAATTGCAGCAATGGTATCGGTGTCGCCACCGAGGCTCGCTGCCATGCACAACGCTTCGAAAGCGCTCATTTCGCCGACAGCCACTTGTTGCGCCAACGCGAAGGACACCACCACCGACTCTTGCGAGGCCACGGAGGTGCCGATCACGTCGTAGAGCAGATCGGCCAACATCGCTTTGTCGCTGTCGACGCTGATGCTCCGCGCCCAGCTGATGCGCGATGCAATACGCCCACCGGCGACCCAATGGCCATGCCCCTCAGCCTGTTGGGCCATCTGCATGCCCAGGTGCAATGCCTCGCCCAGGTCCATCCCGTTGATCCCGGCCGACACCACCGCCGCCACCGCCGCCGCACTGGAGATCCCCAGCGTAGTGTTGTGGGTGACCTGGCAGGCCTGTACCACCGCCTCGATGAAGCGTTCAGGATCGGCGACATCCGCCGCAATCCCCACCGGGGTGATGCGCATCGCCGCGCCGTTGGTGGTGCCGTAGCGCCCGGCTTCTTCAGGTGAGTGCCCGGCGAGAATCATTTCAATGGCGCGTTTGGTCGAAGGCCCTAAAAGGTCTTGCGAACCTTTGGCCTGCATCACCGCCTCCCATTTGATCAAGCGTTGCGCCAGCACGGACGGTTCGATCTGACCGTTGCCATCAATCAATAGCTGACCGACCAGAATCGCCTGTTCAGTGTCATCGGTGATCGAGCCTTTGGGCATGTTCGGGGCGATTGGTTGATCGGCGCCAGCGTCCTCCAGAGCGGTGATCGCGCCGAAGCGCTGCTTGATCTGCGCACGACTCAAGGACTGGGTCGGCATGCCCAGGGCATCGCCCAGCGCCAAACCGTAAAAAGCGCCCAAGGCGCGATCGAGCGCGCTCATTTCTGAGCGCCGAATTGCAGGTGCAGGCGAAAGTGCACAGGATCGAGCAAGCTTTCGACCTGTTCCATGAAACGCTCACGGCGGTCATAGGTGGTGCGCAAGGCTTTGAGAAACACCGTGCCGACCGGGCGCCCGAGCAATCGGGCATCTTCCTCGTTCAACGGCTCGGCACCGATCCATTGATCGCCGTGTTCGCCGATATAGCCGTAAGCGGCCAGGGTGATGGTCAGGGAGTCATCGATCAGGCCCACTCGCGGCAGGCTTTCCAGGCCACCGGTGGCCGGCATGAGTGAACGTTCGAGGGACACCAGCGTACCGTCGTTACCGCGTCGGCGACGCTCCAGAAGGATGAACTGATCCGTGCCGAAACGGCTCAACAGATCAGGCCGCTGCGTCGCTTCCAGGCGCAACACTTCAGTATTGATCAGCGCCCCGCTATCGGCCAGCGCTTGCGCCCAGCCACTGCGCTGATCGAGCACGACGCCGTCGTAGGTCACGATGGAACCGACACCACTCTGCGTGGCGATGTAGTGACGCCGCTTCAACTCGGCCAACGCCTCGCGCAATGTCCCGCGGCTCACGCCAAATTCTTCAGCCAACTGATGTTCACCCGGCAGCAGAAGGCCGTCCTCCATGAGGCCGCTTTCGATGCGCCGAATAAACTCATTGACCACCCGTTGTTTCTTGTCAAATCGAACATGTCTAGTCATGTACAAATTGAAGCTGAAACGGTTCGGCCGTAGCAAG
>JAPLSD010000545.1 GCA_026398835.1 Pseudomonas sp. | reverse complement strand
GGTAACGGTCGCATGATGCCGACCTGAATCGACTGATCCACCAGCGCATCGGCCACTTGGGTACTGCTCATCTCCCGCAGGTTCAGGTGCACCGCCGGGAAGCGCTGACGAAAAGCGAAAATCGCTTGTGGGATATTCGAGCTGAACGGTGCCGACGAGGTGAAGCCGATCTTCAGTTCTCCCAATTCTCCCAGTTGCGCGCGACGGGCCACATCGGCGGCTTTGTCGACTTGCGCCAGCACCAGACGCGCCTCTTCGAGAAACAACCGCCCGGCTTCACTGAGCTCGACACGACGATTGGTCCGCTCGAACAGGCGCGCGCCGACCTCTTGCTCCAGCGCCTGAATTTGCTGACTCAACGGTGGCTGGGAGATGCCCAGCACCTGTGCAGCGCGGCCGAAGTGCAGTTCTTCGGCGACGGCGATGAAGTAGCGCAGATGACGCAATTCCATGAAAACTCCATTAGGTCGCAAAACCTATCAAACAGGTCGAACAATATATTGGAAAGAATCATTAGCCAGCTATATGCTTTTTTCATTGCCTGACCGGCTACGCCCCACCGAGGTCCCCCGTGAAAACTGCTGTTGCTCCGCTAGCCCACGAAATGCCGCCTTCTGCACTGGACGTTGTGGTTGCTGAACTGAACGACATCTACATCGAAAAAGGCACGCCGATGTTTATGCGCACGGTGCTGGCGCTGTTTTCCGGCGGCTTCGCGACCTTCGCCCTGCTCTACTGCGTACAGCCGATGATGCCGCTGCTGTCCCACGAGTTTTCCATCAACGCCGCGCAGAGCAGTTTGATCCTCTCGGTCGCCACCGGGATGCTCGCCATCGGCCTGCTGATCACCGGCCCGATTTCCGACCGCATCGGTCGCAAACCGGTGATGGTCGCGGCGCTGTTCGCTGCCGCGCTGTGCACCCTCTTCAGCGCAATGATGCCAAGCTGGCAAGGCGTGCTGGTGATGCGCGCGTTGACCGGGTTGTCGCTGAGCGGGCTGGCGGCGGTGGCCATGACGTACCTGAGTGAAGAAATCCACCCGCAGCACATTGGCCTGGCGATGGGTTTGTACATTGGTGGCAACGCGATTGGCGGCATGTGCGGACGCTTGATCACCGGCGTATTGATCGACTTCGTCAGCTGGCACACCGCAATGCTGGTGATCGGCGGTCTGGCGCTGATTGCCGCAGCGGTGTTCTGGAAGATCCTGCCGGAGTCGCGCAACTTCCGCGCCCGCTCGATGCACCCGCGCAGCCTGCTCGACGGCTTCACCATGCACTTTCGCGATGCCGGTTTACCGTGGCTGTTCCTTGAGGGGTTCCTGGTAATGGGCGCCTTCGTGACGCTGTTCAACTACATCGGCTACCGCTTGCTGGCCGAGCCGTATCACATGAACCAGGCGTTCGTCGGTCTGCTCTCGGTGGTCTATCTGTCGGGGATCTACAGCTCAGCG
>JAPLSD010000359.1 GCA_026398835.1 Pseudomonas sp. | reverse complement strand
CGTCCGCTGTCGATTCTCGACGAGAAGGAACAGGCTGACGCGATCCTCGAAACCTGGTTCGCCGGCACCGAAGGTGGCAACGCGATTGCCGACGTGCTGTTCGGCGACTACAACCCGTCCGGTAAATTGCCAATCAGCTTCCCGCGTTCGGTGGGGCAGATCCCGACTTACTACAACCACCTGAGCATTGGCCGACCGTTCACCCCGGGCAAGCCAGGCAACTACACCTCACAGTACTTCGATGACACCACCGGTCCCCTGTACCCGTTCGGTTACGGCTTGAGCTACACCGATTTCAGCCTGTCCGACATGGCGTTGTCGGCCACCACGTTGAACAAAACCGGCAAGATCGAAGCCAGTGTGGTGGTGAAAAACACCGGCAAGCGTGATGGTGAAACCGTGGTGCAGTTGTATATCCAGGACGTCGCCGGCTCCATGATTCGTCCGGTCAAGGAGCTGAAGAACTTCCAGAAAATCATGCTCAAGGCCGGCGAAGAGAAAGTCGTGCACTTCACCATCGAAGAAAACGACCTGAAGTTCTACAACACCCAGCTGAAATTCGCCGCGGAACCGGGCATGTTCAACGTGCAGATCGGCCTGGACTCCCAAGACGTGAAACAGCAGAGTTTTGAGTTGTTGTAAGCGCCAGGTTAGATCGTTCCCACGCTCCGCGAGCGTGGGAACGATCATGTGGTCACCCCCGCCGATCCAGCAGATTCACCACCACCCGATCGACCCATCCCCAAACCCGCTGTTTAACCCGTTTCCACAGCGGTCGGTTTTGCCATGCATCAAGGCTGACGACCTGGCTCTTGGCAAAGTCCGTTTCGAAGCTCGCCGCCACCGCGCGCGTCAGCTCATGATCGAGCGCCTCCAGATTGGCTTCGAGATTGAAGCGCAGATTCCAGTGATCGAAGTTGCACGAGCCGATGCTCACCCAATCATCGATCAAGACCATTTTCAAGTGCAGAAAGCACGGCTGATACTCGAAGATCTTCACGCCAGCCTTCAGCAAACGCGGATAGTAGCGATGCCCGGCGTAACGCACTGACGGGTGATCGGTGCGCGGCCCGGTGAGCAGCAAACGCACATCGACGCCGCGCGCTGCGGCTCTGCGCAGCGACCGGCGGACTTTCCAGGTCGGCAGGAAGTATGGCGTCGCCAGCCAGATGCGATGCTGGCCGCTGTTCAAAGCGCGAATCAGTGATTGCAGGATGTCCCGATGCTGACGGGCGTCGGCATAGGCGACCCGGCCCAAGCCCGGGCCTATCGCCGGTACCCGGGGCAGCCGTTGCAGACCGAAGGTCGAGGCGGGCTTCCAGGCCCGGCGATGACGGTTGGCGATCCATTGCCGGTCGAACAGCATCTGCCAGTCGAGCACCAGCGGGCCGGCTATTTCCACCATCACTTCATGCCATTCGCTGGTGTCCTCGCCCGGGGTCCAGAACTCATCGGTGACGCCCGTGCCACCCACCACTGCCAGGCTTTGATCGACTAACAGCAGCTTGCGGTGATCGCGGTAAAGGTTGCGCACCCAACGCCGCCAACTCAATCGATTGTAGAAACGCAGCTCGACGCCAGCCTCGATCAATCGGTCGCGCAAACTCAAAGTGAAAGCCAGGCTGCCGTAGTCATCGAACAGGCAGCGCACACGAATGCCGCGTTCGGCTGCCTGCACCAGCGCCTGAACCATGGCTTCGGCGCAGGCACCGGCCTCCACCAGGTACAACTCAAGTTCCACCTGCCGCTCGGCGCGGGCAATCGCCACCAGCATGCGAGGGAAGAAACTCGGCCCGTCGATCAGCAGCTCGAAGCGGTTGCCTTCGCGCCAGGGAAATACCGCGCCGCCCATGTCAGCGCGCCGTGAAAATCAGCACCGCACCCACCGGTACCGAGAGACTGATCGCCGACAACCCGGCGGTTTTGCGCAGCGCCGTCAGGCCCGGCGCCAGATCGAAGTCCTCGGCATTCAGCACCAGCGGCTCAAGGGTGACGACCTGGAAACGTCGGTCATCCAGCCTCGTGGCCAGCAACTCTGCGTTGTAGTTCTGTTCCTTGCCGTGGAGCTTTACCGTCAGCGGCAGCCGCAGTTCGAGCTGTGCGCCTGGGGCCAGATCACTGATGGGTTGTAGATTGATTTGCGCGCTGATCAGCGCCTGCGGGAAGGTCTTGATCTCGAACAGGTCCTTGCGCATGCGCTCATCACGCAACGGAATGCCGCTATTGATCGACTCCAGCTCGACCTGCACTTGCGCCATGCCCTTGGGATCAACCGTGCCGTGCAGCACCAGAAAGCGCTGAACTTCGGAGATATGGGCGTTTTTGGTGGTGATAAAGGACAGTCGTGAAGACTCGCCATCCAGATACCAATTCGCGTGGGCAGGCAGGGCCGCGCAGGCCGTCAGCAGCAAAGCGCACAGTTTGAAGAACGAAGCGTTGGGCATAACAACTCATGAGTAAATAAACCTGAGCTGAACCTTAACTGGCCTGAGGCAGGTTGCAAGCTCCCTCACCACAAAAGCCCCGCCGCCGTCATGGCATCAATCGACACCCCTGGCGATCGCCGAGCCAGGCGGCGGTATTGCTGCGGCCCATACCACTGGCCGTCACATGCTTGTTCACGGTGTCATCAAAGAAGGCGCTGGTTGGCAAATATTGCTTCACATAGGCAGCGCAATACTCGGCTGGATTGTTCATCACATACCGACAAGAGCAGTACTCCTTGGCGGTGTAGGCGCT
>JAPLSD010000737.1 GCA_026398835.1 Pseudomonas sp. | reverse complement strand
GAAGTAGTCCTCACCGGCGGCGTAAGCATCGGGCTCATCGTGGGCATAACGGTATTCGTCGCCATAACCCAGCTGCTTCATCAGCTTGGTCGGCGCATTGCGCAAATGCAGTGGTACTTCCAGAGAGCCATGTTCGGCGGCGCTGCGCATGGCGGCCTTGAAGCCCATGTACACCGCATTGCTTTTGGGTGCACAGGCCAGATAGGTGATGGCCTGGGCCACTGCCAACTCGCCTTCGGGACTGCCGAGGCGCTCTTGAACATCCCAGGCCGCAAGACACAGGCTCAGGGCGCGCGGATCGGCATTACCGATGTCTTCACTGGCCATGCGCACCACGCGCCGTGCCAGGTACAACGGATCACAACCGCCGTCGAGCATGCGCGCGAACCAGTACAGCGCGCCGTCCGGGTTGGAGCCGCGCACCGATTTGTGCAGCGCGGAGATCTGATCGTAAAAGGCCTCGCCACCCTTGTCGAAACGTCGGCGGGTATCACCCAACAGGCTTTGCAGCAGGTCGACACCGATTTCGGTACCGTCTTCGGCCAGATCGGAAGCGTTCTCCAGCAGATTGAGCAAGCGTCGGCCGTCGCCATCGGCTGCCGACAGCAGCATCTTGAAACCCTCATCACTGAGGCTCAGCTGCCGCTTGCCGAGGCCGCGCTCTTCGGTCAGCGCGCGCTGCACCAGTTTGTGCAGTGCCGCCTCATCGAGGCTTTTGAGGACGTAGACGCGAGCACGGGACAGCAGTGCGTTGTTCAACTCGAAGGACGGGTTCTCTGTCGTCGCGCCGATAAAGATTAACGTGCCGTCTTCGACATAGGGTAGAAACGCGTCCTGCTGCGACTTGTTGAAGCGATGCACTTCGTCGACGAACAGAATGGTTCGCTTGCCGTATTGCCCAGCCTGTTGCTTGGCGATATCGACCGCCTGACGAATCTCTTTGACCCCGGCCAGCACCGCCGAGACCGTTTCGAAATGCGCATCCGAGACTTTCGCCAGCAAGCGCGCCAGAGTGGTTTTACCCACCCCTGGCGGCCCCCAGAAAATCATTGAATGCAGGGCACCCTGCTCAAGGGCTTCGCGCAAAGGCTTGCCGCGAGCGAGCAGGTGTTCCTGACCGACATACTCATCCAGATTGGTCGAGCGCAAACGCGCGGCCAGGGGCTGAGCAATCGGGTCACTTCGAAACAGGTCCATGGCAGCGTTTGAAACCTCTTGGCTCTTTATTCCCGCTCTTTATTCTTGCTCTTTATTCCTGGATCACATCGGCACCCTTGGGGATGTCGAACTTGAACTTGGACGCGGAGATCGCCTCATTGGCCTTGACCCCGGTGAACAGGATGTTGGTGCGCTGACCGACGCTGTCGATCAACTGCATGTCATTGACCATGCCGTTGCGAAACGACAGACGCAGGCTGTCGAACAGGGTGTCTTTGGTTTTCGGCTTGAGGGTGAAGTCGATCACGCCGCCGGCTTCCTTGGCACTGATGTCGAAACTCTCGCTGATCTTGGACACGTCACCGGACAGCAGCAAAGCCGGGGTCTGGGTCAGGCGCTGATCGAGCTTCTTGATGGTGACCTGCTCCAGGTCCGGATCCCACAGTGAAACCTTCTTGCCGTCAGACACCATCAATTGCTCTTGCGGCGCATCGGTATGCCAGTAGAACAGTCCAGGACGCTGCAAAGCCATATCGCCGGCCGTTTCCTGTAACTGGGTGCCGCTGCCGTCGAGGGTCAGTTGCGAGAAGCGCGCCGTCAACGTCTGCGATTTTTCGAGCAATTGGGTCAGACGCGCCACAGCTTTGTCATCGGCATGGGCCGAGAGCGTGGTTAAAGCCAGTACCGGCAGCAACAGCATGCGGATAAGACGCATGGGAGTCCTCATAAAATTCGTTGGATGCGGGCGGCGTGTCGCCACGCCGCTTATGTCAGATCAATGGTCAGTCGCGCATTGGCGCCGGCGCTAATACTTCACGGGAGCCATTGGTGTTCATGGATGTCACGACCCCGGCCATTTCCATGGCTTCGATCATGCGAGCGGCGCGGTTGTAGCCGATTTTCAGCTTGCGCTGCACGGCCGAGATGGAGGCACGACGGCTTTCCAGAACGAATTTAACCGCTTCATCATAGAGCGCATCGCTCTCACTGTCCTCGCCGCCCTCGCCGCTACCACCGTCAAAGCCGTTACCGGGCTCTTCGACACCGGCAAGGATGTCTTCGTTGTAATCGGGCGAGCCGCGCAGCTTCCAGGCTTCCACCACGCGATGGACCTCATCGTCAGAAACGAACGCACCATGTACCCGGATCGGCAGGCTGGTGCCCGGCGGCATGTAAAGCATGTCACCGTGCCCAAGTAGTTGTTCGGCGCCACCCTGGTCGATGATGGTCCGGGAGTCGATCTTGCTCGACACCTGAAACGCCATACGGGTCGGAATGTTGGCCTTGATCAGACCGGTGATCACGTCCACCGAAGGGCGCTGGGTCGCGAGGATCAAGTGGATACCGGCAGCACGGGCCTTTTGAGCGATCCGTGCGATCAGTTCTTCGACCTTCTTGCCGACGATCATCATCATGTCGGCGAATTCGTCGACCACCACCACGATGGTCGGCAGCTTTGTCAGGAGCGGCGCTTCGTCATGAATGCTTTCGCGCTTATACAACGGATCAACGAGTGGAGTGCCTGCGTCCTCGGCCTCTTTGACCTTGAGGTTGAAGCCCGACAGGTTGCGCACACCCATCTTCGCCATCAGCTTATAGCGACGCTCCATCTCGGCGACGCTCCAGCGCAGGGCGTTGGCCGCGTCCTTCATGTCAGTCACCACCGGGCACAGCAGGTGCGGAATGCCTTCGTAGATCGACAACTCGAGCATTTTCGGGTCGATCATGATCAGCTTGGCGTCTTCCGGGCCGGACTTGAACAGGATCGACAGAATCATGGCGTTGACCCCCACCGACTTACCGGAACCGGTGGTACCGGCTACCAGCAAATGCGGCATTTTCGCCAGGTCGACAATGATCGGCTTGCCGCCGATGTCGTGACCCAGGGCCAACGTGACCGGGGACTTGGCGTCATCGTATTCCGGGGTGGACAACACCTCGGAAAAACGCACGATTTGTCGGTCTTCGTTAGGAATCTCGATACCGACGGTGGTCTTGCCGGGAATCACTTCCACCACCCGCACACTGGTCACCGCCAGCGAACGCGCCAGGTCTTTGGCCAGGTTGGAAATACGGCTGACCTTGACCCCCGCAGCCGGTTGAATCTCGTAGCGGGTAATGACCGGGCCAGGATGGATCGAGTCGACCGAAACTTCGACGCCGAACTCCTTGAGTTTGATTTCCAGCAAATGGCCTACTGCAGCCAATGACTCAGGCGAATAGTTGAGTTGTTTCTTTTCCGCAGGATCGAGAATAGAGATTGGCGGCAAAGTGCCTTCAATTGCGCTGTCGATAAACAGCGGTGCCTGTTTCTCTTTCTGTACGCGATTGCTCGGTTCTGGTGCTTTGGCCGGTGCCGGGGCGATGACCGGCGGAACCTGTTTCTCGCGATCGGACATGTGCTTGCTAAGGGCCTGCTCACGCTCGATCAAGCGTTCTTTGACTTTGGCCTGCTCACGCTTATCGGTCACGGTCGGGGCAACTACCTCGTTGACCCGCTTATCGACTTCACGCAATTGCGCAACCAGTTGCTTGCGCTCATTACGCGCCGCCCACCAGCGATTGGCGGCACCCTGAAACAGTTCGAACAGATCAAGGGTGATCTTACCGGTCACGTCCATGACCTTGAACCACGAAAGGTCGGTGAACACCGTCAGTCCGAACAGAAAAAGGGCGATAAACATCAGGGTGCTGCCCTGGATGTTGAGCGCGTTCTTTGCCAGGTCACCGAGGCTTTCGCCCAGAGCACCGCCGGCGCCCGCAGGCAAGCCAGTCGGCGCATGGAAGTGGATGTGTGCCAGGGCAGCGCCCGACAGCACCAGAAATACCAGACCGATCAGACGCCAGGAAAACAGCCAGCCGCTCCACAGCCAGGGTTCGTGACGCTGACGGAAAATCTGATAAGCCTTGATCGCCAATAGCAGTGGAAAGATATAAGCGAAATAACCCAGCACCATGAACAGAATATCGGCGCTGTAGGAGCCCGCAGGCCCGCCGAAGTTCTGCACATTTTCAATTTTGCTGTTGTGACTCCAGCCCGGATCGTCCTTGCCATATGTCAACAATGCCATCATCAGGAACAGGCATAAGGCTCCAATGGCAATCAGCGCACCTTCCTTTAACCGGTAGTGCAGTTGCTGACGCCAGAGCGGAACTACTGTTTTAGGTGTAGCGGTGGATTTCTTCAAAACGCGTCTTTTCCTGCGCCTGTAGCGCGACCAACTGTTGATTGACTATAAAAAACTGCTCAAGACGAGCAGGTAACAAAGTTAACGAGCGCAACTGCAGCTACTTTTAACACTCTAGCCCTGCATTTCGAAACCATAGGAACTGCCGCAGGCTCGATCTTTCAATGCCAATGATTATCCAATAAATGGTTACAAACAGGCATTGTACGGGTTTGTCCGCCCGATGCCACGCCAGAGCGGCTTCGGTGTAGCATAGCCAACAGCACTTTGCGCGCGGTTCAATTTGAGCATGCATTCTCTTTTGTGACAAAGGCTTATGAGGTGTTTTTATGAGCGAAGCGAAGCATTCACGCCTGATCATCCTGGGTTCAGGGCCTGCCGGTTACAGCGCCGCCGTTTATGCCGCTCGCGCCAACCTCAAGCCGATGGTCATTACCGGCCTGCAAGCCGGCGGTCAACTGACCACCACCATTGAAGTCGACAACTGGCCGGGCGACGTGGAAGGCCTGACGGGCCCGGTGCTGATGGAGCGCATGCAGAAACACGCCGAACGCTTCGACACCGAGATCGTCTACGACCACATCCATACCGCAGAGTTGCAGCAGCGTCCGTTTATCCTCACCGGCGATAGCGGCACTTATACCTGCGACGCACTGATTATTGCGACCGGCGCCTCCGCGCAATACCTGGGTCTGCCTTCCGAAGACGCCTATGCCGGTAAAGGTGTCTCGGCCTGTGCAACCTGTGACGGTTTCTTCTACCGCAATCAAGTGGTCGCGGTGGTCGGCGGTGGCAACACCGCCGTGGAAGAAGCGCTTTATCTGTCCAATATCGCCAAGGAAGTACACCTGATTCACCGACGCGACAAACTGCGCGCAGAGAAAATCCTTCAGGACAAACTCTTCGAAAAGGCTGCCAACGGCAATATCCGCCTGCACTGGAACCAAAACCTCGACGAGGTGCTGGGCGATGCCAGCGGCGTAATCGGCGCCCGTCTGCGCGATAGTGATACGGGCGAGACCAAAGACCTGGCATTGACTGGCGTATTCATCGCCATCGGCCACAAACCCAACACCGACCTGTTCCAGGGCCAACTGGAAATGCGTAACGGCTACCTGCTGATCAAGGGCGGCAGCGAAGGCGATGCTACGGCAACCGACATTGAAGGCGTTTTCGCGGCCGGCGACGTCGCCGATCATGTCTACCGCCAGGCTGTTACCTCCGCCGGAGCCGGCTGCATGGCGGCACTGGACGCCGAGAAGTACCTCGACGACAACTGATCGCCTAGCGCCTCACGGCGGGCCATACGACCCGCCATCGCCCTCCCCTTCTGCAAGTTTGAATGCCATGCTGACCTGGTTACAACGCAACACCCTGACCTTTCCGCCGCTGGAAAAAGCCATGCGCGATCCCAATGGATTGCTCGCCGCGGGTGGCGATCTGTCCGCCGATCGCTTGATCCATGCCTACCGCCATGGCTGCTTTCCATGGTTCTCGGAAGGCCAGCCGATTCTCTGGTGGTCGCCCGATCCGCGCACCGTGTTGTTCCCGGAGGAACTGCATGTCTCCCGCAGCCTGAACAAACTGCTACGCCAGCAGCGTTATGAGGTGACCTTCGACCGCGACTTTCGGTCGGTCATCCGGGCTTGCGCCGCTCCACGCGACCATGCCGATGGCACTTGGATCACCGATGCCATGCAGACGGCTTACCTGCATTTGCATGAGCGTGGCTATGCACACTCGGTCGAGGTCTGGGATCAAGGCGTTTTGGTCGGCGGACTCTACGGACTGGCGATGGGGCAACTGTTTTTCGGCGAATCAATGTTCAGTCGCGCCGACAACGCCTCGAAGTTCGGTTTCGCGACACTGGTCAAACACCTCCAGGAATGGGGTTTCGTGCTGATCGACTGCCAGATGCCTACCGACCATCTGCACAGCCTGGGGGCACGCGCCATACCTCGCAGCAGTTTTGCCGGCTACCTGCAGCAGCACCTCGATCAACCCAACACTGCCACCTGGGTTTCCTAGGCGACTTTTCTCAGGCTGGCTTACACTTAATTCAAAAGCTTAATCCCGAGGGTTGATCATGACCGAGTTGGCGCGCTTGAAGTTTTATGCCACTCAACCCCACTCTTGCAGCTATCTGCCCGAGGAACAGGCCACCACGCTGTTCCTCGATCCTAGTCAGCCCATGGATGTGCATGTCTACGCAGATCTCTCAGAAATGGGCTTCCGTCGCAGTGGCGACCACCTTTACCGGCCGCATTGCCAAAACTGCAATGCCTGTGTTCCGGCGCGAATTCCCGTGGCGCAATTTCAGCCTAATCGTCAGCAGAAACGCATCTTCAAACGCAATGCCGATCTTCAGGTTCGGCCTGCAAAACCCGGTTTCAGCGAAGAATATTTCGATCTTTACCAACGCTACATCGAGCAGCGCCATGCTGATGGCGATATGTTTCCGCCCAGTCGCGATCAATTTTCAACCTTTTTGGTCCGCGACCTGCCGTTCTCGAGATTCTATGAATTCCGTCTCGAGGGGCGCCTTTTGGCGGTAGCCGTCACCGACCTGCTGCCCAACGGCTTATCGGCGGTCTACACCTTCTACGAACCCGAGGAAGAACGACGTAGCCTGGGTCGCTACGCGATTCTCTGGCAAATTGGCGAGGCTCGACGCCTGGAACTGGACGCGGTCTACCTTGGGTACTGGATCAAAAACTGCAAAAAGATGAACTACAAGACCCAATATCGCCCCATCGAGCTGCTGATTAATCAGAGATGGGTGACCTTAAACTAGAAGCCCTTGGCTTAAACCCCATTTTTCGGGCACAATGCACGCCGCTTTTGCCTGGCGCAGTTGCACCGGGCCATTCATTGGATACCGAGGGCTTTACTGCATGTCGAAAGAAGACAGCTTCGAAATGGAAGGCACTGTCGTCGACACCCTGCCCAACACCATGTTTCGTGTGGAGTTGGAAAATGGGCACGTCGTAACCGCGCATATCTCCGGCAAGATGCGCAAGAACTACATCCGTATTCTTACCGGTGACAAAGTGCGCGTCGAGCTGACGCCCTATGACTTGAGCAAAGGGCGCATCACTTACCGCGCTCGTTAAACAAGTCAATACAGAACGCCCGGCTTATGCCGGGCGTTTTTGTTTGTCGACCAAACGCCAGACAGCAAAAAGGCGCCTTTCGGCGCCTTTCGCTTTACAGCAACAACTGTCAGGCCATTTCAGCAGTGGTCTCGAACTCGAAGGTCAACTCGTCGTCCTTGAGGTCGATGTGCACCACACCGCCATGCTCGGCCAGTTCGCCAAAGAGAATTTCCTCGGCCAGCGGACGCTTGATTTTGTCCTGAATCAAGCGAGCCATTGGTCGCGCGCCCATCTGCACATCGTAACCACCCGCCGCCAGCCAGCCACGGGCAGCATCGGTCACTTCGAGCAGTACACGCTTGTCTTCCAGCTGCGCCTGAAGTTCGGTAAGGAACTTGTCCACCACGCTTTTGATGACCTCATGACTGAGGCGACCAAACTGGATAATGGTGTCCAGACGGTTACGGAATTCCGGCGTGAAACTCTTCTTGATCGCTTCCATGGCATCGGAAGAGTGATCTTGATAAGTGAAGCCGATTGACGCACGCGCTGCAGTTTCGGCACCGGCGTTGGTCGTCATGATGACGATCACGTTACGGAAATCTGCCTTGCGCCCGTTGTTATCGGTCAACGTACCGTGATCCATGACCTGCAACAGCAGGTTGAAGACTTCCGGATGCGCCTTCTCGATCTCATCGAGCAACAGCACGCAGTGAGGCTGCTTGGTGATCGCTTCGGTCAGTAAACCACCCTGATCGAAACCCACGTAGCCTGGAGGCGCACCGATCAAGCGGGAAACAGTGTGACGCTCCATGTACTCGGACATATCGAAGCGAACCAGCTCGATTCCCAGCGCTTTGGCCAGTTGCCGCGCGGCTTCGGTTTTACCGACACCCGTAGGGCCTGCGAACAGGAACGAACCCACTGGCTTGTCAGGCGACTTCAGGCCGGCACGGGACAGCTTGATCGCAGTCGACAAGGAGTCGATCGCGGCATCCTGCCCAAACACTGTCAGCTTCAAATCACGCTCAAGGTTACGCAGCAGCTCTTTGTCTGAGCTTGTGACGTGCTTAGGCGGAATCCGCGCGATTTTCGCCACGATGTCCTCGACCTGAGGCACCTCGATGCGCTTCACACGCTTCTCGATTGGCTGCAGACGCTGATAGGCACCCGCCTCGTCGATAACGTCGATCGCCTTGTCCGGCATGTGCCGATCATTGATGTAACGCGATGCCAGCTCAGCTGCGGCACGCAAAGCCTCATCACTGTACTCGATACCGTGATGCTGCTCGAAGCGCCCCTTGAGGCCCCTGAGAATGCCTATGGTGTCTTCCACCGAAGGTTCAGACACGTCGACCTTCTGGAAGCGACGAGCCAGGGCACGATCCTTCTCGAAGATGCCACGGAACTCCTGGAAGGTGGTCGAGCCGATGCAACGGATATCACCCGAAGACAGCAACGGCTTGAGCAGGTTCGAGGCATCCATGACGCCACCGGAGGCCGCACCGGCACCGATGATGGTGTGGATTTCGTCGATGAACAGGATCGCCTGCGGACGTTTTTTCAACTCGTTGAGCAACGCCTTGAAGCGCTTCTCGAAATCGCCGCGGTATTTGGTCCCGGCCAGCAACGCCCCCAGATCAAGGGAGTAGACAACGCTATTGGCCAACAGATCAGGCACCTGATTGTCGACGATGCGCTTGGCCAGACCTTCAGCGATCGCGGTTTTACCCACGCCCGCCTCACCCACCAACAACGGGTTGTTTTTGCGTCGCCGCGCCAGAATCTGCGCAACCCGCTCGACCTCCAACTCCCGGCCTACCAACGGATCTATTCGACCCTGGCGCGCGAGTTCGTTGAGGTTGCTGGCATAAGCATCCAGAGGATTGCCTGAAGAAGAAGACTCACCGCCCTCGTCGTCCTGCATATCTTGCTCACCTTCAGAGTGATCGCCGTGCCCTGGCACTTTCGAAATGCCATGAGCGATGTAGTTGACGACATCGATGCGCGCAACGCTCTGCTGTTTCAGCAGAAACACTGCCTGACTCTCTTGCTCACTGAAGATTGCGACCAGCACGTTGGCACCAGTCACCTCGCGTTTGCCCGAGCTCTGTACGTGAAAGACAGCACGTTGCAGTACACGCTGGAAGCCCAGGGTTGGCTGGGTTTCGCGATCCTCGTCATGGATAGGGATCAATGGCGTGGTGGAGTCGATGAACTCCTGCAGGTCATGCTTGAGTTTGTCGAGGTTTGCGCCGCAGGCACGCAGAACGGTGGCGGCTGCCTCATTGTCCAATAGAGCCAACAGAAGGTGCTCGACCGTCATGAATTCATGACGTTTTGAGCGGGCTTCCTTGAAGGCCAGATTGAGGGTGACTTCGAGCTCGCGGTTTAACATAGCTTCACCTCATACCCAAGTGGTCGGCGTTAACCGTCCTTCTCGATTTCACAGAGTAGCGGATGCTGGCTTTCCCTGGCGTACTGGTTGACCTGCATGGCCTTGGTCTCGGCGATGTCGCGGGTAAACAATCCACATACTGCCCGTCCTTCTGTATGAACGGCCAGCATTACCTTGGTCGCCAGCTCTCGATTCAGGTTAAAAAACACCTCGAGCACTTCGACGACGAAATCCATCGGTGTGTAGTCATCGTTGAACAAAACCACCTTGTACATCGGCGGCGCCTGTAAGGCGGGCTTAGCCTCCTGTACAGCCAAGCCAGCGGAATCGTCGTCGTGTAAATCCGGGCGATCCTGATTGAATGTTAGTCGAATCTGGCTGATTGCATGCATGGAAAGAAAGGTTCGTTAGTTGAACAAATACAGTGGTGGGGGCGTTCGGGCAGGATTTCAACTCTGACCGCCCGGTCACCTTGACTATCGGCAAAACGGTGTTACAACCAATAGAGCCCACAGTGGGTAAAAAAGGTCTGCACAGTCAACCAGATTTCCTGGTTCGGGTGCCGATGAACTGGATGATACTCCAGTGATGGAGTCTGTTGCAGAGGGATATGAGCATGGCGAGCGGCAAGGTCAAGTGGTTCAACAATGCCAAAGGGTATGGATTCATCATCGAGGACGGCAAGGAAGAGGATTTGTTTGCCCATTACTCGGCCATCGAGATGGAAGGCTACAAAACCCTGAAAGCCGGTCAAGCCGTGAGCTTTGAAATCATCCAGGGCCCCAAGGGCTTGCATGCCATCAAAATCAACTCGGTCAAAATCCAGACCACTGAGGCTGCCACGCCCTCTCATCACCAAACTGCATTGAGCTGACAACACCAAACATCCAGTCATAAAAAAACCGGCCAACTCAATCGCTTGAGTCGGCCGGTTTTCGCTTAGCGCGGATCAGCTCACATGTGAGAGATCAGAGCGTCGCCGAACGCGGAAGAAGACAGCAATTTTGCGCCGTCCATCAGACGTTCGAAGTCGTAGGTCACAGTCTTGGCCGAGATAGCGCCGTTGGTGCCTTTGATGATCAGGTCAGCCGCTTCGGTCCAGCCCATGTGGCGCAGCATCATTTCAGCAGACAGGATCAGCGAACCCGGGTTCACCTGGTCTTTGCCGGCGTACTTTGGAGCAGTACCATGGGTGGCTTCGAACATGGCGATGGTGTCGGACAGGTTGGCACCTGGCGCGATACCGATACCGCCTACTTCAGCCGCCAGGGCGTCGGACAGGTAGTCACCGTTCAGGTTCAGGGTCGCGATCACATCGTATTCAGCCGGGCGCAGCAGGATCTGCTGAAGCATGGCGTCTGCGATGGCATCTTTGACGATGACGTTCTTGCCGGTTTTAGGGTTCTTGAACTGCATCCAAGGCCCGCCGTCGAGCAAGGTAGCGCCGAATTCTTCAGCAGCCACTTCGTAGGCCCATTCTTTGAAGGCACCTTCGGTGAACTTCATGATGTTGCCTTTGTGCACGATGGTCAGCGAGTCGCGGTCATTGTCGACAACATACTGCAGAGCCTTGCGCGCCAGACGCTTGGTACCTTCCAGGGAAACCGGCTTGATGCCGATGCCGCAGTTCTGGTCGAAACGGATTTTGGTAACACCCATCTCGTCTTTCAGGAACTTGATGACCTTGATCGCTTCTGGCGAACCGGCTTTCCACTCGATACCGGCATAAATGTCTTCCGAGTTTTCACGGAAGATTGTCATGTCGACGTCGCCTGGCTTCTTGACCGGGCTAGGTACGCCTTCGAACCAGCGTACTGGACGCAGGCAAACGTACAGGTCCAGTTGCTGACGCAGGGCAACGTTCAGGGAGCGGATGCCGCCGCCGACCGGGGTGGTCAGCGGGCCCTTGATGGAAACGACGTAGTCTTTGACAGCGTCCAGAGTTTCCTGAGGCAGCCAGGTGTCCTGATCGTAGACCTGGGTGGCCTTCTCGCCGGCATAGACTTCCATCCAGGAGATTTTACGATCGCCGCCGTAAGCCTTCTTAACAGCAGCATCGACAACCTTGATCATGACCGGGCTGATATCGACGCCAATACCATCACCTTCGATAAAAGGGATGATCGGGTTGTTAGGAACATTGAGAGAATGGTCTGCATTGACGGTGATTTTGTCGCCGACTGCTGGAACCTGAATCTTCTTGTATCCCATGCTGAACTCCGTTGTGTGGATTGAACATCTGGCTGCGCTGGAGCGTAACCCAGTTGAATCTGGACGGGAACCTTATGTTCCATACATCCAGGGCCGAACCTATACTCTTTGCTGCTTACAAGCCTGAAAGCAAAGGGAAAACCGACAAAGTTCAGTACTGAGACGATCAGTGTACGGCGACACCCGAACGCGATCCTTTAGACCAAAGGACGTCATCTCGAATACGCGACCTATCGTCGCAACACTAAAGACCTATGTATAATGCGCCGGTGACCACAGAGTCACACCGGCTGACCTGTCTGGAATGAGACTTTCAAGCCTGAAAACGCTGGGTTGTTACCGCGACCCGGCCGTCTGACGCTCGACTGATGCACCCAACATCACCGCGAAGAAACCTCGACTTTCGGCTCATGGATGACTTTGAACGAAAGCGCCCACCCTGCGCATCTCGAGATTCCGAGCACGCCTAGCAAAGAAGAGAGTTAATCCGAATATGCCCACCCGCTCGAAGATCATCTACACCTTCACCGACGAAGCCCCAGCGCTCGCCACTTACTCGCTGCTACCTATCATCGAAGCCTTCACGGCCTCGGCCGATATCGCCGTGGAAACCCGCGACATCTCTCTTGCAGGACGTATCCTTGCCAGCTTCCCCGAGCAGCTGGGCGCAGGCAAAGCCGTGTCGGACCACCTCGCCGAACTGGGCGACCTGGCCATCACCCCCGAAGCCAACATCATCAAACTGCCGAACATCAGCGCATCGGTTCCACAGCTCCAGGCGGCGATCAAAGAACTGCAAGCCAAGGGCTTTGAACTGCCGGACTATCCGGAAACCGTGACCAGCGATGCCGACAAGGACGCCAAGGCGCGTTACGACAAAATCAAGGGCAGCGCAGTAAATCCGGTTCTGCGCGAAGGCAACTCTGACCGTCGCGCTCCGCTTTCGGTCAAGAACTATGCCCGCAAGCACCCGCATAAAATGGGCGCCTGGAGCGCAGACTCCAAGTCCCACGTCGCGCACATGAGCGCTGGCGATTTCTACGGCAGCGAAAAAGCGGCCCTGATCGACGCCAAAGACAGCGTTAAAATCGAATTGATCGCTCGGGATGGCAGCACCACCGTCCTGAAAGAAAAAACCGCCGTGCAAGCCGGCGAGATCCTCGATTGCGCCGTCTTGAGCAAAAAAGCCCTGCGCAGCTTTATCGCCGCTGAAATCGAAGACGCCAAGAAACAAGGCGTTCTGCTGTCGGTCCACTTGAAAGCGACCATGATGAAGGTCTCCGACCCGATCATGTTCGGCCAGATCGTTGCCGAGTTCTATAAAGACGCCCTGAGCAAGCACGCAGACGTGCTGAGCCAGATCGGCTTCAACCTGAACAACGGCATCGGCGACTTGTACGCCCGCATCAAAGCATTGCCGGCCGAGCAGCAAGCTCAAATCGAAGCCGACATCCAGGCGGTGTACGCCGAGCGCCCGGCGCTGGCCATGGTCAACTCCGACAAAGGCATCACCAACCTGCACGTACCGAGCGACGTGATCGTCGACGCTTCGATGCCGGCAATGATCCGCGACTCCGGCAAGATGTGGGGCACCGACGGTCAACTGCACGACACCAAGGCCGTTATCCCGGATCGCTGCTACGCCACCATCTACCAAGCGGTTATCGGAGACTGCAAGCAACACGGTGCCTTCGATCCGACCACCATGGGCAGCGTGCCAAACGTTGGCCTGATGGCAAAGAAAGCCGAAGAATACGGCTCCCACGACAAAACCTTCCAGATCAAGGCTGACGGCGTTGTTCGCGTTTCCGACAGCGCTGGCCGCACTCTGCTGGAGCAGTCGGTTGAAGCCGGCGACATCTTCCGCATGTGCCAGACCAAAGACGCGCCGATCCAGGACTGGGTCAAACTGGCCGTCAACCGCGCTCGCGCCAGCGACACTCCGGCGATCTTCTGGCTGGACCCAATGCGCGCCCACGACGGCGTGGTGATCGAGAAAGTTCAGGCTTACCTGAAGGATCACGACACCAGCGGCCTGGACATCCGCATCATGTCGCCAGTCGACGCCATGGCGTTCACCCTGAGCCGCACCCGCGAAGGCAAGGACACCATCTCGGTGACCGGCAACGTACTGCGCGACTACCTGACTGACCTGTTCCCGATCATGGAACTGGGCACCAGCGCCAAGATGCTGTCGATCGTCCCGCTGATGAACGGCGGCGGCCTGTTCGAAACCGGCGCCGGCGGTTCGGCCCCGAAACACGTCCAGCAACTGCTCGAAGAAAACTTCCTGCGCTGGGATTCGCTGGGTGAGTTCCTGGCGCTGGCAGCGTCCCTCGAGCACCTTGGAACCACCTACAACAACCCGAAAGCCCAGGTACTGGCCAAGACCCTTGACCAGGCTACCGGTCAATTCCTGGACAACAACAAGTCGCCTGCGCGCAAAGTCGGCAATATCGACAACCGCGGCAGCCACTTCTACCTGGCGCTGTACTGGGCTCAGGCCCTGGCCGCCCAGACCGAAGATGCCACCCTCCAGGCGCAATTCAGCCAGCTTGCAAAGAGCTTGACCGAGAACGAGGCGACCATCGTTGACGAGCTCAACGCCGTTCAGGGCAAACCAGTGGAAATCGGTGGTTACTACCACGCCACACCAGCCCTGATCAGCAAGGCCATGCGCCCTAGCGGGACCTTCAACGCGGCGATCGCTGCGCTGGTTTCCGATAACCTGGCTGCCTGATAGCGCTGCACCGCAACACCAGAGCCCCGGCCCAGCGCCGGGGTTTCTGTTTCTGGCTTTTGCTCTTTGTAGGAGCCGAGCTTGCTCGCGATGCAGGCGACGCGATCCACCTGTTGCACCGCAGTGATGCCATCGCGAGCAAGCTCGGCTCCTACAGAACCGGTGTTCATCCGGATATTGGGGGCGTACCGATTCGGCGCAGGAGACGCGTTGGCTTTATGATGGCCCTCTCCCCCAAGGCAGAGCACTTATATGGATTGGCAACCCCACATCACCGTCGCCACGATCATCGAAGACCAGGGCCGCTTCCTGATGGTCGAGGAACTCGCTGACGGACGAGCGGTACTCAATCAGCCTGCCGGACATCTGGATCCCGACGAAAGCCTG
>JAPLSD010000154.1 GCA_026398835.1 Pseudomonas sp. | reverse complement strand
TTCGACGGCCTGGCCATCGGCGGTTTGTCGGTGGGCGAGCCCAAGCACGAGATGATCAAGGTGCTGGATTACCTGCCAGGCCTGATGCCGGCTGACAAACCTCGTTACCTTATGGGCGTTGGCAAACCGGAAGATCTGGTTGAGGGTGTGCGCCGCGGTGTGGACATGTTCGATTGCGTGATGCCAACCCGCAATGCCCGCAATGGGCATCTGTTCATTGATACTGGCGTGCTGAAGATCCGCAACGCGTTCCATCGCCATGATGATTCGCCGCTGGATCCGACCTGCGATTGCTATACCTGCCAGAACTTCTCCCGCGCTTATCTGCATCATCTGGACAAGTGCGGCGAAATGCTGGGTAGCATGTTGAATACCATCCACAATTTGCGCCATTACCAGGTGCTTATGGCTGGTTTGCGCGAGTCTATTCAACAGGGTACATTGGCCGCCTTTGTCGATGCCTTCTATGCCAAGCGCGGGTTACCTGTTCCGCCTCTGGACTGAGTTTTCTGACCCTAAGATTCAATATTTGCAACTGGAGTGCTAAATGAGCTTTTTGATCCCTGCCGCTTTCGCGGACGCCGCTGCACCTGCCGCTGCTGGCCCTATGGGCGGTGGTTTTGAATGGATTTTCCTGGTCGGCTTCCTGGTCATTTTCTACCTGATGATCTGGCGTCCACAGGCCAAGCGCGCCAAAGAGCAGAAGAATCTGCTGGGCAACTTGCAAAAAGGTGACGAAGTTGTGACCTCCGGTGGTATCGCCGGCAAGATCACTAAAGTGGCCGACGATTTCGTGGTTCTCGAAGTTTCTGACTCGGTAGAGTTGAAGTTCCAGAAAGGCGCCATCGCCGCCACGCTGCCAAAAGGCACGCTGAAAGCGATCTAAGTTCCAACTTCTACCAATCGACGGGGCGCGCAAGGCGCCCCGCGTCATAAGCGGGCGGCGTGATGCTGAACAAATACCCTCTGTGGAAATACGTATTGATCCTGGCGGTGCTGGCGATCGGTATTATTTATTCCGCTCCCAATTTGTATCCTGACGATCCGGCTATTCAGATCAGTGGCGCCAGTACCGCGCTGCAGGTCAATCAGGCCGATCTGGATCGTGTGAGCAAAGCGCTTACCGATGCCGGGATTGCGGTAAAGGCTTCCTCTGTGTCGGCGAACGGCAAGGGCGGTCTGGTGCGTCTGACCAAGCAGGAAGATCAACTTCCAGCCAAAGACGTTGTGCGCAAGGCGTTGGGTGATGACTATGTCGTCGCGTTGAACCTGGCACAGACCACGCCACAATGGCTGCGCAGCCTTGGCGCGCACCCGATGAAGCTGGGTCTGGACTTGTCCGGTGGTGTGCACTTCCTGCTGGAAGTGGACATGGATAAAGCCCTTGATGCACGCCTGAAAGTCTATGAAGGCGACGTCAAGAGCCTGTTGCGTAAAGAGCGCGTGCGCTATCGCAGCCTGCCGCAACTGGGCGGTGCCATTCAGCTGGGCTTCAGTGATGAAGCGTCCCGCGAACAGGCCCGTGCACTGATCCGCAAGAGCTTCAACGATTTCGACGTGACCCCGGCCGACCTCAATGGCCAAGCGGTGCTGCGTCTGGCGATGACCCCGGCCAAGCTGGCGGAAATCCGTGAATACTCCATCAAGCAGAACTTGACCACGGTACGTAACCGCGTCAACGAGCTGGGTGTTGCCGAACCTATCGTTCAGCGTCAGGGTGCCAACCGTATCGTGGTTGAGCTGCCGGGCGTGCAGGACACCGCTGAAGCCAAGCGGATCCTCGGCAAGACTGCCAACCTTGAATTCCGTCTGGCTGCCGATCCGGGTGCTTCGAAATCCACTTCCGAGACTTTCGAGTTCCGTGAAGGCAAGCCTCCACCTGCGCAAATCGAGCGTGGTCTGATCATCACCGGTGACCAGGTCACTGACGCCAAGGCTGGTTTCGGCGAGCACGGTACTCCGGAAGTGAATATCCGTCTCGACGGTCACGGCGGCGAACTGATGAGTCGTGCGACTCGCTCCAACGTCGGTCGCAGCATGGCGGTGATCTTCATTGAGCAGCGGCCTGTCACCACTTACGTCAAGCAAATGGTCAACGGCGTCGAGAAAGACGTGCCGGTCCAGACCTTCAAGGAAGAGAAGAAGATCATCAGTCTGGCGACCATTCAGTCGCCGCTGGGTGCTCAGTTCCGTATCACTGGCCTGAACGGTCAGGGCGAGTCTTCCGAGCTGGCCCTGCTGCTGCGTGCCGGTGGTTTGGCGGCGCCGATGTACTTCGCTGAAGAGCGGACCATTGGTCCGAGCCTGGGTGCTGACAACATCACCAAGGGTATCAATGCATCCCTGTGGGGCATGCTGTTTGTTTCGCTGTTCATCATGGCTATCTACCGCTTCTTCGGCATGATTGCCACGGTCGCGCTGGCAGTGAACATGGTGCTGCTGCTGGCCTTGATGTCCTTGTTGGGTGCAACGCTGACCCTGCCAGGTATCGCCGGTATCGTTTTGACCATGGGTATGGCGGTCGACGCCAACGTACTGATCTTCTCGCGGATTCGTGAAGAGATCGCTGCCGGCATGACTGTGCAACGAGCAATCAATGAAGGCTTCGGCCGGGCATTCACCGCGATTCTCGACGCCAACCTGACCACTCTGTTGGTCGGCGGGATTCTCTTTGCCATGGGCACAGGCCCGGTCAAAGGCTTTGCGGTGACCATGTCCCTCGGGATCTTTACCTCGATGTTCACGGCCATCATGGTGACCCGCGCGATGGTCAACCTGATCTTCGGCGGTCGTGACTTCAAGAAGTTGTGGATTTAAGGGGCTGCCATGTTACGTACAATCAACTTCATGGGCGTTCGCAACTTTGCGTTCGGCGTCACATTGCTCCTTACGGCTCTTGCGTTGTTCAGCTGGTTCCATAAGGGCCTCAACTACGGTCTGGACTTCACCGGCGGTACGCTCATCGAGCTGACCTACGAGC
>JAPLSD010000176.1 GCA_026398835.1 Pseudomonas sp. | reverse complement strand
TGCTGAACCCGGAGCAAATTTCCTCGATTATTGATCGTTACGACCAGGTTATAACTCTCTGATGTCGACTTTGCATGTGCTGTCCCATTCGCCGTTTACCGATAACCGGCTGACCAGTTGCCTGCGCCTGCTCGGCGCCCAGGATGCCATTCTGCTCTGCGGCGACGCGGTGTATGCCCTGCAACCCGGTAGCGCGCCCCTCAACGCATTGGCGGCGCGAGTCGATACGTTGCGCGTGTTCGTCCTGGCGGAAGACACTCAGGCTCGCGGCCTGCAAGTCCCCGACTGGGTCAAAAGCGTCGATTACCCAGGGTTTGTCGAGCTGTCGATTCACTATGACAAGGTCAACACCTGGCTATGAATTCGCTCACCGTGGGTGCACAAAGCATCGACCTCGATAAAGACGGGTATCTGGTCAACCTGAGTGATTGGTCCAAAGAGGTGGCCAGTGCGCTGGCCGCTGCCGAAGAGCTCGAACTGAGCCCCGAGCACTGGGAAATTCTCGAATTGTTGCGCGGGTTTTATCAAGAGTTCCAGCTGTCTCCGGCGACCCGCCCGCTGATCAAATACACCGCACTGAAGCTGGGACCGGACAAGGGTAACAGCCTGCACCTGAACCGACTGTTCAAAGGCACTCCCGCCAAACTTGCCGCCAAGCTGGCGGGCCTGCCCAAACCGACGAATTGCTTATGACTGATTTTGCGCCGCTGATGACCGAAACACCCGCCGAGCACCCTTTCGCACCCTTCGTGCGAATCCTGGGCAAGGGCAAGCGTGGTGCGCGCAGCCTGACCCGCGAGGAAGCTCGCGAGGCCATGGGCATGCTGCTCGACGAGAAAGTCGAAGACACGCAACTCGGTGCCTTCCTGATGCTGTTGCGGCACAAGGAGGAAAGCCCGGAGGAGCTGGCCGGCTTCACCGAAGCTGTTCGTGAGCGTCTGAACGCACCCGATTTGAAGGTTGATCTGGACTGGCCAACCTATGCCGGCAAAAAACGTCATCTGCCGTGGTATTTACTGGCAGCCAAATGCCTGGCGCAGAACGGCGTGCGTATTCTGCTGCACGGTGGTGGCGCCCATACCGCCGGCCGCCTGTACAGCGAGCAGCTGCTCGATCAATTACAGATCCCGCTGTGCCGCAATTGGCAGCAGGTCGAAACGGCGTTCGAGCAACGCAACCTGGCATTTATCCCGCTCGGCGATTGGGCGCCCCAGTTGCAACGGATGATCGATCTGCGCAACACCCTGGGCCTGCGTTCGCCGATTCATTCGCTGGCACGCATTCTCAATCCGCTGGGCGCTCGTTGTGGCCTGCAAAGTATTTTCCATCCCGGCTACCAAGGCGTACACCGCGATGCCAGTGGTTTGCTGGGCGACAACACCATCGTCATCAAAGGCGATGGCGGTGAGATCGAAATCAACCCGGACACCATCAGCCATCTGTACGGCACCACGGGTGGCGAAAGCTGGGATGAAGAATGGCCTGCGCTGTCCGCCCAGCGCCATGTCAAACCAGCAACCCTGGACCCCGAGCAATTGAGCGCTCTGTGGCGCGGTGAGGTGCAGGACAGCTACCCGCAACTGGCGCTGATCTCCACCATGGCATTGGCCCTGCGCGGCCTTGGAACACCGCGATAGACTGAACTCCAACGCATATTAGCCGAGGAGTTTCTGATGGGTTTGCTGATTGAAGGGCGCTGGCGTGACCAGTGGTACGAAAGCAGCAAAGACGGCGCATTCCAGCGCGAACAAGCGCAGCGTCGCCATTGGCTGACCGCCGACGGCAAACCCGGTCCTACCGGCGAAGGAGGCTTTCGCACCGAAGCGGGTCGCTATCACCTCTATGTGTCTCTGGCTTGCCCCTGGGCGCATCGCACGCTAATCCTGCGCAAGCTCAAAGGCCTCGAAAGCCTCATCGACGTTTCTGTGGTCAGCTGGTTGATGCTGGAAAACGGCTGGACCTTCGATAAAGCGTTCGGCTCCAGTGGCGACCGCCTCGATCACCTGACCTACATGCATCAACGCTACACAGCAGATGCAGCCGACTACACCGGTCGCGTCACGGTGCCCGTGCTTTGGGACAAACAGCAGAATCGCATCGTCAGCAATGAATCGGCGGAAATCATCCGCATGTTCAACAGCGCCTTCGATG
>JAPLSD010000803.1 GCA_026398835.1 Pseudomonas sp. | reverse complement strand
GGCCCTGTGTTTCGCCTTGTGTCTGGTGCCCGTCGCCATGACCCGACGCATTCACCCGGCGCCCCTGCATCCGGCACCGATGGAGCCGCGTTTCTTTATGAAGCGTGTGCCGCAATCGTTGAGTACCGTGCTGGGTGCGGGGTTGATCGTCGGTTCGTTCTACGGTCTGGCGCCGCTGTACGCTTCTCAGCAAGGGCTTTCCACGGAGCAGGTCGGTCTGTTCATGGGTAGCTGCATTTTTGCCGGTTTGGTGGTGCAGTGGCCGTTGGGCTGGTTGTCGGATCGCTATGACCGGGCGCTGTTGATCCGTAGTTTTGCGTTTTGTCTGGCACTGGCTGCGTTGCCTCTGGCGATCATGCCGCAGGTGCCACTTGAAGTGCTGTTCATCGCCGGTTTCCTGTGTTCATTGGTGCAATTCTGTCTGTATCCCTTGGCGGTGGCGTTTTCCAATGACCATGTTGAAGGTGATCGACGTGTTTCGCTGACGGCGATGCTGTTGGTGACTTACGGTGTCGGCGCAAGTATCGGACCGTTGGCGGCGGGTGTGCTGATGAAGCTGTTCGGCAGTCATATGCTCTATGCGTTCTTCAGCTTTTTCGCACTGGTGCTGGTGTGGCGTATTCGGCCTAAGGCGGTGACCAACCTGCATCAGGTCGACGATGCGCCACTGCATCACGTGGCCATGCCAGACAGTATGTCGAGCTCGCCTTTGGTGGCGGCGCTTGACCCACGGGTCGACGAGCAGGTTGTACAGGATCAGATGCAGAACCACGCAAGCCCTGAGCCTGAACCCGAGCCTGAATCGGCCCCTGATCCTGACCCGGATGCACCGCCACCTGAGGAGCCCGGGGAGGATCACCCCCACGGCCTCAGCGCAGCAAGGCCCTAGTCGGACAGGTCGCTAGAAACGAAAAACGGGCAGTCACCGAAAGGGGCTGCCCGTTTTTTTATTGAGGTATCAGGTTCAGAGATCGTCTTTATCGAAGCGGCGTGCTTCACGCTGAAGCTGATAGACGAAACGTTCGACCTGCCGTTGCACCAGGCCGCTCATGTTGTGAAAGCGTACCCCGGCGAAGGTCGTGTCGATCCGCTCTTCGTGATGCAGATAGCGCAATTCGACCGGCGCGGTCATGTTGCCGAAGGGCAGGGCGGCGATGAAGCGGTCATAGACCTCGCCTAGTTGCAGGCGGTCAGAGATGTCGCCGTCAAAGCGCAGCTTGCAGCCGGTAGCCGAAATATCCAGCAGTTTACCGTTGACCGGAGCCTTGAGTTTTTCGCCGCCGAGCTCGATGTTGACCAGCTGAGCCAGCTTCAGAGCCGCGCGAAAGGCATTGCGACGTTGGTGATAGACCACTTCGGCAGGCATCGTGCCGCGATAGCAGCGACCGCCATTGGATTCGTCGATCGTCAGTGTGCCATTGCCGTCCCACGCAATCCGCACGCCATCGTGGAAACCCTCGACGCGATACGCTTCGCCATTGAGCAGGAAACGCTCGCCGTCGCGAGGAATCATTTCGTCCAGGGCGATCATGTTGCTGTCTCGATCAACTTCGACCAGATAGCTCTGAAAGCGCTGAGTGCGCTCGTGGAAAGTGATGATCAGCGGGTCGTGGCTCTCTTGCAGCAACCGCAGATTGGCGGCGATTTCCAAAGGGGTAGTGAGCACCTTTGGTGGCTGCGGAGCATCTTCCGCGTTTAAGGCATTGAACACGGTTCATCAATCTCCAGACAAAATACGACACGCAAGAGCTAGCATTTTGCCAGCATGTTTCGCGCCTTGATAGAGCGCGCTCAACTCTGATTTCAAGCCTGACTGAGTGGCCGCGGCTTCGCAAGCCTGGAGGTTGATCCGCGAGCATCATAAAGGGCGGGAGGTTCGCCACCCGTGAGGATTTTCAGCTGATTGGCGGTGGTGGCCTGCTGAACCTGGATCGAGCGACCGTTGAGTTCGTTGGCTGCCTGACATTTGGCCAGAAGCTGGTTGAGTTCATCGCTCTGAGTCAGCAACTGATCGCCAATGGACGATTGCCCGGCAAGTTGCTCCAGGCCGCTGTGATTGGCCGGCAGGTTAAGGCTGACAAGAATCTGGCTGCGTAAACGTCCATGCTGTTCAAGCAAAATGATCAGTGCCTGTTTCTGCGCGAGAATGTCTTCGAGCAGTGGCATGTCGCGACTGTGCAACGCCAGGGATTCGGCTTGCAGCAACTCCAGCAAGTGCCCCGCAGGAGCAAAGTCGTCAGTGATCAGTTGCAGTAAATGAGTGTCGTGCATGGCTGGCCTTGGGTTTTAAGCGTCCAAAAGCCTGGCGCAGGCCTTTGGCTAGCGCTGGGCTTCGAAGTTGAGCAGTTTGCTGGCTACACGGTTGCTGTCGACTTTATAGCTGCCATCGGCAATCGCTTGCTTCAACTCGGCCACGCGGGCTTTGTCGACAGCAGGCTGATCGCGCAGCTTGTCAGTGACCTTCTGCAACTGTTGAGCCTCATTACTGAGGTGGACCGATTCCCCGCTTTTGCTGGTACTGGCCTGTTCGGCCGGGGTACTCACCGGCGCGGATTTACCGGCATCGCCGGTTTCCTTGCTGCCGCTGGTACGCGTACTGCTGGTGGGTGAGGGGGGGCTATTTAACCGGCTGAAATCGATGACCATAATAGAAAACCTCTGGGTATTTGGACGCTTGCCATGTTTTCGGCCATACCCGGAAAAACTTTAGGCTCAATTATCGCTGAGCACGCGCGCAACGGCTCTTGCCCTGCTTGAGGCACAGTTTAGGGAACGGCTGAGCGCAGCGCCAGTTATCTACAGGGTGACTTCAACCTGGCCCGGGGCGGTCACACGCGCTTTGATCACCCGTTGAGAGTTCAGATTCTTGACCCTGATCTGTTCGCTCAGACCGCCGTTGGACAGGGCTTCGCCGGGCATTCGTACATTGAGCGTGCCGCTGCGGGCGGAGATCACCACTTGATCGCCTTTGCGAACCACCTCTGCTTGTTCCATGTGGACAAGGGTAATGACTTGGTCGGTGACCATTGGTCGGACGAGTTTCTGACCAATGGCTTGATCGACCGATGTCAGATAGCCCTGATTGATCTGACTGATGTCCCGCTCGCGTAACGCGATGTCCTCGGGACCAATGATTCCGGCGCGTTTAAGGGGGCGAGTGGTGATAACGACCTCTCGAAACAGGCGCACTTGAGCGGGAACGAAGACGCTCCAGGGTGAGGCTCCGTCGCAACGCACCTTCACGGTGACACGCCCCAGAGGCTGAGCCGGACTCTCCAGCGTCGCTGTCAATTCCTTGTCGCATAACGGCATGCGCAAGCGAGGGTCGAGCTGGTTGACCTGGATTTCGTAGCGTCCCTGGGTCTGGCTGGTCGCCAAATAATCTTCAACGGTGAACTCAAGAAAGCCTTGAGTGACGCCGATAAGCAGATCAGGCAAGGTGACCGAGTCAGCAGAGGCAGGGTTGCCGGCGTTGAAAAAGCACAGCGCGGACAGCGCGCAAAGTAATTTTCGGTACTTTGATGTCCGGGATGTCAGGCGTCGGAAAAGTGTCGTTTTGTCGTTCATAGCGGTTAAAAAGCAAGCCCCGTGCCGTTTAGCAATGAATGCGCGTCGGATCTTAAGCGTTGGTGTAGGAGTCTGGGCATGGCTGGTGTAATGGATTCGGTAAACCAGCGCACGCAACTGGTGGGGCAGAATCGCCTTGAGCTGTTGTTGTTCCGTCTTGACGGCCAGCAGCTGTATGGGATCAACGTGTTCAAGGTTCGGGAGGTGCTGCAATGCCCCAAACTGACCCTGTTGCCTAAATCCAATCCTGTCGTGTGCGGTGTCGCAAATATTCGGGGGGCGACCATTCCGATCCTTGATCTGGCAATGGCGACCGGTTCGGGCGGTTTGAAAGATCAAAGCAATCCCTTCGTAATCATCACGGAGTACAACACCAAGACTCAGGGCTTTTTGGTCCGGTCGGTCGAGCGCATCGTCAACATGAACTGGGAGGAGATCCATCCGCCGCCCAAGGGCACGGGTCGCGATCATTACTTGACGGCGGTGACCCGCGTCGACAATCAGTTAGTCGAAATCATCGATGTCGAGAAGGTTCTGGCGGAAGTGGCGCCGACCTCGGAAGTCATTTCGTTTGGTGTGGTGGACGTCGAAACCCAGCACAAGGCCATTTCCCTGCGGGTGCTGACGGTCGACGATTCGTCGGTCGCGCGCAAGCAAGTTACGCGTTGCCTGCAGACGATCGGGGTCGATGTCGTGGCGTTGAACGACGGCCGACAGGCACTGGATTACCTGCGTAAGCTGGTCGATGAGGGCAAGAAACCGGAAGAAGAATTCTTGATGATGATTTCCGACATCGAGATGCCCGAAATGGACGGTTACACGCTCACGGCCGAGATCCGCAGCGACCCACGCATGCAAAAGCTGCATATCATCCTGCATACTTCGTTGTCAGGTGTGTTCAATCAGGCGATGGTGAAGAAGGTCGGTGCCGATGACTTCCTTGCCAAATTCCGTCCTGATGACCTGGCATCCCGGGTAGTCGACCGGATCAAAGCAGCAGATAACAGCTAGGGGCGTTTGCTCCTGGCAGTCAACACGATTTAAGAGGCGGTACCATTGTCTACGGGTAATTTGGATTTCGAACAGTTCCGGGTCTTCCTGGAAAAAGCCTGTGGCATTTTGCTCGGTGAAAATAAGCAATATCTGGTGTCGAGCCGTCTCAATAAACTGATGGAACAGCAGGGCATCAAATCCTTGGGTGAGCTGGTTCAACGTATTCAGACTCAGCCGCGCAGTGGTTTGCGCGAGATGGTGGTGGACGCCATGACCACCAACGAAACCCTCTGGTTTCGTGACACCTATCCGTTTGAAGTCTTGAAGAACAAAGTCCTGCCCGAGTCGATCAAGGCCAGTCCTGGCCAGCGTTTGCGGATCTGGTCGGCGGCCTGCTCGTCGGGGCAGGAACCCTACTCGCTGTCCATGTCGATCGATGAGTTCGAGCGGACCAACATGGGTCAGCTGAAAATGGGTGTGCAGATCGTTGCCACTGATTTGTCCGGCACCATGCTGAACAACTGCAAGACCGGTGAGTACGACAGCCTGGCTCTGGGCCGTGGCCTTTCTCCGGAGCGGCTTCAGCGCTACTTCGACCCCAAAGGGGCAGGGCGTTGGGCGATCAAGGCACCGATCAAGAGTCGGGTGGAGTTCCGCTCGTTCAACCTGCTGGACAGCTATGCGAGCCTCGGCAAGTTCGACATCGTGTTCTGCCGCAACGTGCTGATCTACTTCTCTGCTGAGGTGAAGAAGGACATCCTGCTGCGGATTCACAGCACCTTGAAGCCGGGTGGCTATCTGTTCCTCGGCGCTTCCGAAGCGCTGAATGGTTTGCCGGATCATTACCAGATGGTCCAGTGCAGCCCCGGGATTATTTATCAGGCGAAGTGATTCGCCAGCGTCATAAAAAACGGGAGTCCTCAGGGGCTCCCGTTTTTTTTTGCCGGCCGAAAATGCACCCCGACATCTCGAGCGGCAGAAAAGCGGCAGGTGGCGGAAATCAGTTGCCGCTTTTCTGGCATTGCCGCTTTGCCGATGCCCGCAAAGCCCCGGTTTACGGGCTTTCGCTAATTGGCATGACGCTTGCTATGTTCACCGTACGAAAAAACTGGTCACCCAAAGGTCACCCGACATGAGCATCAGCTTCGATAAAGCGCTCGGTATCCATGAACAAGC
>JAPLSD010000045.1 GCA_026398835.1 Pseudomonas sp. | reverse complement strand
TTGTCAGCGAGCGCTGATAGGTCTCGACCGTCGCTTCCAACAGTCGCTTCTGCTGATCCATTACCCGCAGTTGCAGGTAGCTCTGCACCAGTTGCGACTGTTGGCTCAGGCGCATCGCCGCCAAGTCCGCGAAGCTGGCCTCGGCGCTGGCCTCATTGGCTTCCAGGCCGCGACGCAATTTGCCCCAGACATCCGCTTCCCAGCTCACACCCAACTGGGTGTTGTAGGTGTCGCGAATGCCACTGCTGGAACTGGTCAAGCTAGAACTGCTGCTGCCGGTGCCCTGGCTGGAGCGGGTTTTTCCGGCGCTCAGGTTCACACTGGGAAAGAACGAACCTCGAGCGCTGCGGACCAAAGCCTGGGCCTGACGGTACTGAGCTTCGGATTGGGCGACGGTCTGGTTGGCGCTGTTGAGTTTCTCGATCAAACCATTGAGTTGCTGATCACCGTACAGCTCCCACCAGGCACCACGTGCCAGGGAGTCGCTGGGGCTGGCCTGACGCCAGCCTTGAGCTTCTTTATATTGAGCTGGGGCACTCAACTCCGGACGCTGGTAATCCGGACCGATAGCGCAGGCGCTGAGCATCAGCCCGCTCAGGGCCAGGCTGAGCAGACGCGAGCCGCGGGCCATCTCCAGGCCCAGGCCCAAACGTTGAGCGGACAGCACGGGGGCTTTGGGAAGCGAATGGTCAGTCATAGCGGAGTTTCCAGAGCAGCATCGGTACGTATCCCACGCCAGTGATTGAAGCGGTGGCGCAGACGGTCGAGATAGAGGTAAACCACCGGGGTGGTGTAAAGGGTCAGGACTTGACTGAAGATCAGCCCGCCGATAATCGTCAGCCCCAGCGGCTGACGCATTTCCGCACCTTCGGCGGTGCTCAACAGCAACGGCATGGCCCCGAGAATCGCCGCCAGGGTGGTCATCAGAATCGGTCGCAAACGCAACAGGCAAGCGCTACGGATCGACTCCAGCGGCGCCATCCCCCGCTGACGTTCAAACTGCAGCGCCAGGTCGATCATCAAGATGGCATTTTTCTTCACCACACCGATCAGCAGGAACAGCCCGAGCAACGAAATCAGGCTGAACTCACCGCCGAACGCGTAAATCGACAGCAACGCGCCGACCCCGGCCGACGGCAGCGTTGAAAGAATGGTCAGCGGGTGAATGTAGCTTTCATAGAGCACCCCTAACACCAGGTACACCGCCACCAGCGCGCCGAGAATCATCCACGGCTGGCTCTTCTGCGTCGCGGCGAAGGCGTTTGCGGTACCGGCCATTTTGGAGATTACCTCTTCCGGCAACCCGACTTTGGCGATGGCCCGTTCGATGGCCGCGGTGCCCTGCTCAACGGTGACGCCATCGGCCATGTCGAAGGAAACGCTTTCAGAAGCGAACTGCCCTTCATGGCTGACCCGGTCGTTTTCCAGGCTGCTTTCGTAATGGGCGATGCCCGACAACGGAATGCGCACACCTGCGGCGGTAATCACCTGCACCTGATTGAGGGTAATCGGGTCCTGGGCATATTTCGGATTGACCTCCATCACCACCTGATACTGATTGAGGCTGTCATAGATGGTGGAAATCTGCCGTTGGCTGTAGGCGTTGTTCAGCACCGCAGTGACCATCTCCATATCAACGCCCAGGCGCTTGGCCTGGTCGCGGTCAACCACCAGCGTCACCTGCTGGGCACCGCGCCCTTCGCGGGCATCGATGGCGGTCAGTTCGGGCAAGGCCTTGAGCGCCGTGACGACTTTCGGGTACCACTCGCGCAATGCCCCCAGATCGCCGCTTTGCAGGATGTAGGAGTATTGCGAGGTGGTCTGTTCGCGACCGCCGCCAAATTGCAGGTCCTGATCGGCCATCAGCATCAATTGCGCACCGGGCACCTTGGGCACCGATTTGCGCAGGCGCTCGATGACTTTCTGCGCGGAAATCTGCCGCTCCTTGATCGGCTTCAGACGCACCAGCATGAAGGCGTTGTTGGTACCGTTGTTGCCGCCAATAAAACCAGCGACGCTTTCTACCGACGGGTCAGCCAATACCGCACGCCGGAAGGTTTCCATCTTCGGTTGCATCACATTGAACGACAGGCCGTCATCGCCGCGCACGAAACCGATCAGCTGACCGGTGTCCTGCTGCGGCAGGAAGGTTTTCGGCACCACCACATACAGCGCGACGTTGACCCCGATGGTGACCAGCAGGCTGAGCAAGGTCAGCCGTCGATGGCGCAACACCCAGTCCAGGCTGCGGGCATACCCGCTGACCATCCACTCATTGGCCCGCTGACTCCAGCGTTGCAGCCGGTTTTCCTGGCCCGGAATGTGGGGCTTCAGCCAGCGCGCACAGAGCATCGGCGTCAGGGTCAGCGAGACCACCAGCGAGACCACGATGGACGCAGCCAGAGTGATGGAAAATTCGCGGAACAGGCTCTCGATGATGCCGCCCATAAACAGGATCGACAGGAACACCGCCACCAGCGAAACGTTCATCGACAGCAGCGTGAAACCTACCTCTTGGGCCCCCATATACGCGGCTTTCATCGGCGGCACACCTTGGTCGATATGCCGGGAAATGTTCTCCAGCACCACGATCGCGTCATCCACCACCAGCCCGGTGGCGAGGATCAGCGCCATCAGCGACAGGTTGTTCAGGGAAAATCCGCAGAGGTACATGACGGCAAACGTACCGACCAGCGACACCGGCACGGCCAGGGTCGGGATCAACGACGCGCGGAAGTTTCCGAGGAACAGAAACACCACCAGAATGACCAGTGTTACGGCGATCAGCAGGGTCATTTCCGCTTCGTGCAAGGTGGCCTTGATCACCGGCGAGCGGTCCATGGCCAGGTTCAGCTTGACGCTGGCCGGCAACACCGCCTGCAACGCTGGCAGCTGAGCCTTGATCTCGTTGACCGTCTCGATGATGTTGGCCCCGGCCTGGCGGTTGATCACCAGCAGCACTGCCGCGTCATCATTGAAGAAGCCGCTGTTGTAGCGGTCTTCGACGCCGTCGCTGACCTTTGCCACATCACTCAGGCGCAACGCCGAGCCGTTCTGGTAGTGAATGATCAGCGGCTCGTAATCCTTGGCTTTCTCCAATTGGTCGTTGGCCTGCACCTGCCACATGCGCTGGTCGTCTTCGACCGAGCCTTTGGGCCGGCGTACGTTGGCGTTGGCGATGGTATTGCGCACATCGTCCAGCGCCACGCCGTATTGGCTGAGCAACTGCGGCTCCAGTTCGATGCGCACCGCTGGCAGCGAACTGCCGCCGATCTGCACTTCACCGACGCCCGGCACCTGAGACAGGCTTTGCGAAAGAATGGTCGAGGCCAGGTCGTAGAGCTGGCCCTTTTGCAGCACGTCCGAGGTCAGTGACAGGACCATGATCGGTGCCTGGGACGGATTGACCTTCTTGTAGGTCGGCATGCTGCGCATACCGCTGGGCAGCAGGTTGCGCGAGGCGTTGATGGCTGCCTGCACTTCCCGCGCCGCGCCGTTGATGTTGCGATCAAGGTCGAATTGCAGGATCACCCGGGTCGAGCCCTGGCTGGATCGACTGCTCATGGTGTTAACCCCGGCGATGGTGCCGAAGGAGCGCTCCAGCGGTGTAGCCACGGTCGACGCCATGACTTCCGGACTGGCACCCGGCAGGCTGGCCTGAACCACGATCACCGGAAAATCCATCTGCGGCAGTGGTGCCACCGGCAGCAGGCCGAAGCTCACGCCACCCAGCAACAGGATCGCCAGGCTCAGCAGCATGGTCGCTACCGGCCGGCGAATGAAGGGTCCGGACAGGTTCATGGCTCAACCGGCTCCAGACGGTCCGGCGCTGGCCGCCAGCGTCGAGCGAGACGGTCGAAGTACAGGTAGATCACCGGTGTGGTGAACAGCGTCAGCACCTGGCTGACCAGCAGCCCGCCGACCATCACCAGCCCCAGCGGTTGACGTAGTTCAGCGCCAGAACCGGTGGCAAGCATCAATGGCACCGCACCAAACAGCGCCGCAAGCGTCGTCATCAGAATCGGCCGGAACCGCAGCAATGCCGCTTGATAGATCGCCGCCTCCGGCGCCATGCCCTGATTGCGTTCGGCATCGAGGGCGAAGTCGATCATCATGATCGCGTTCTTCTTGACGATACCGATCAGCAAAATGATGCCGATGATCGCGATCATCCCCAGGTCATTGCCGCTGAGGATCAATGCCAGCAAGGCGCCGACCGCCGCTGACGGCAAGGTCGAAAGAATGGTGATTGGGTGGATGTAGCTCTCGTAAAGCACGCCGAGCACGATGTACATGGTCACCACCGCCGCCAGAATCAACAGCAAGGTGCTCGACAGCGACGCTTCAAAGGCCTGAGCGGCGCCCTGGAACTGAGTCTGCACGCCAATCGGCATGCCGATCTCCTTCTGCACTGTATTGATCAGCTCGACCGCCTGCCCCAACGCCACGCCGGGCGCCAGGTTGAACGACATCATCACCGCCGGGAACTGACCGATATGGGTGATCGCCAGTTGTGCCTGACGCTCTTCGATATGCGCCAGACTGGACAACCGCACCTGGCCGCCATTGGTGGTTTTGACGTGGATCTGCTCCAGTGCCTGCGGACCGATCTTCTCGCCGGACTGCGCCTGCAGCACCACGCGGTACTGGCTGGCCTGGGTGTAGATGGTGGAAATCTGCCGCTGGCCGAAGGCGTCATACAGCGCATCCGTGATGTTCGACACCGACACGCCGATCCGCGACGCCGCATCGCGGTCGATCACCAGATAGACCTGCAAACCCTTGTCCTGCAAATCGCTGGCAACATCGGTCAATTCCGGATGCTTGGCCAAGGCCTCGACCAGCCGGCTGCTCCAGAGGCTGAGCATGTCGGCATCCGGCGAGGACATGCTGAACTGGTACTGCGTGCGGCTGACCCGGTCTTCGATGGTCAGATCCTGCACCGGCTGCATGAACAGCCTGATACCGACAAGCTTGTTCAGCTCAGGCTGCAAGCGCGTAATCACCTGGGTTGCGCTCTCGTTACGCTGGTTATGGGGCTTGAGGTTGATCAGCAGCCGGCCGCTGTTCAGCGTGGCGTTATCGCCGTCGACGCCAATGTAGGACGACAGGCTCTGCACCGCCGGGTCTTGCAGGATGATTTTGGCCAGTTCCTGCTGGCGCTGGCTCATGGCCGCGAACGAGATCGACTGCGGCGCTTCAGAAATACCCTGAATCACCCCGGTGTCCTGCACCGGGAAGAACCCCTTGGGCACCACCATATAGAGGAACACCGTCAAACCCAGGGTGGCGATGGCCACCAGCAGCGTCAGTGGCTGATGCTTGAGCACCCACTGCAACTTGCGCCCGTAGGCGGCGATCAACCAGTCAATCCAGGCGCCGCTGGCCCGGTAGAAAGCGCCCTGCGCCTCGATCCTGGGTTCACGCTTGAGCAAGCGCGCGCACATCATCGGCGTCAGGGTCAGAGAAACGACCAAAGAAATCAGGATCGCCACCGCCAGGGTGATGGCGAACTCGCGGAACAAGCGCCCGACCACGTCGGCCATGAACAGCAGTGGAATCAGTACCGCGATCAGCGACAGGGTCAGCGAGATCAGGGTGAAGCCGATCTGCTTGGCGCCCTTGAGTGCCGCCATCATGGGGCTGTCGCCCTCCTCGATGAAGCGC
>JAPLSD010000508.1 GCA_026398835.1 Pseudomonas sp. | reverse complement strand
TGCGTGGCGCAGAAGAGCTACGCGTCAAAGAGTCGGATCGTATTCAAGTGATGGCCGATGGTTTGCTGGCGCTGGGCGTCAAATGCGAGCCGACCCCGGACGGTATCATCATCGATGGTGGTCAGATCGGCGGTGGTGAAGTGCATGGTCATGGCGATCACCGCATTGCCATGGCGTTCAGCGTTGCGTCGTTGCGGGCAAGCGCTCCAATCCGTATCCATGACTGCGCCAACGTCGCGACTTCTTTTCCTAACTTCCTCGCATTGTGCGCGCAAGTTGGTATCCGCGTTGCGCAAGAGGCTCAGTCGTGATCGTCAAGGCACCTGTCATTACCATCGATGGGCCAAGCGGTTCGGGTAAAGGCACCATCGCGGGTATCCTGGCCAAGCGTCTGGACTGGTGTCTGCTCGATTCCGGTGCGTTGTACCGCTTGTTGGCATTTGCGGCGCGTAATCACGGGGTCGACCTGACCAATGAGGAGTCGCTGAAATTGCTCGCGGCTCATCTCGACGTGCAGTTCGTCGCGGCGACCGAAGGTCATCCACAGCGGATCATCCTCGAAGGCGATGATGTCACCGACGACTTGCGCAACGAACAAGTCGGCGCCTGGGCTTCTCAGGTAGCCGCGTTGCCAGCGGTGCGGGACGCTTTGCTGCAGCGCCAGCGGGCGTTTCAGGAGCTTCCGGGCCTAGTGGCTGATGGCCGGGATATGGGCACGGTAGTGTTCCCCGATGCGCCTCTGAAGATTTTTCTGACCGCCAGCGCAGAGGAACGTGCACGTCGCCGTTACTTGCAGTTGAAGGCCAAAGGCGATGATGTTAGTCTGTCGAGTCTGCTAGATGAGATACGTGTGCGCGATGAGCGCGACACCCAGCGAGCGGTAGCCCCGCTCAAGCCGGCGGCTGACGCCATACAGCTGGATTCCACGGAATTGTCCATCGAACAGGTGCTGGAACGCATCATGAGCGAGATCGCCATTCGCGATATCGCCGGATGACCAAGAAATTCCGCAGGGGACACCAGGCATAGTCCTGCGGTTTTTCTTTTATATGAACGTAACCCACATCGTCTGGGATGTGGCAGATGGGCGTATTCTTCGCCCTTATCAACAGGAATTAAAATGAGCGAAAGCTTTGCAGAACTCTTTGAAGAAAGCCTAAAAACCCTGAACCTTCAGGCTGGCTCCATCATCACCGCAGTCATCGTTGATATCGATTACCAAGCTGGTTGGGTAACCGTTCACGCTGGTTTGAAGTCTGAAGGCCTCATTCCGCTGGAACAGTTCCACAACGACGCTGGCGAACTGAACATCAACATTGGTGATGAAGTTCACGTTGCGCTGGACGCGGTCGAAGACGGCTTTGGCGAAACCAAACTGTCCCGTGAAAAAGCCAAGCGCGCTGAATGCTGGATTGTTCTGGAAGCAGCCTTCGCAGCTGAAGAAGTGGTCAAGGGCGTTATCAACGGTAAGGTTAAAGGCGGCTTCACTGTCGACGTTAACGGCATCCGTGCGTTCCTGCCAGGTTCTCTGGTTGACGTCCGTCCAGTGCGCGACACCACGCACCTGGAAGGCAAAGAGCTCGAATTCAAGGTCATCAAACTCGACCAGAAACGCAACAACGTTGTCGTTTCCCGTCGTAGCGTCCTCGAAGCCGAGAACTCCGCTGAGCGCGAAGCTCTGCTGGAATCCTTGCAGGAAGGTCAGCAAGTCAAAGGTATCGTCAAAAACCTCACCGATTACGGCGCATTCGTCGATCTGGGTGGCGTCGATGGCCTGCTGCACATTACCGACATGGCTTGGAAACGTATCAAGCATCCTTCCGAAATCGTCAACGTTGGCGACGAGATCGATGTCAAGGTTCTGAAGTACGATCGCGAACGCAATCGTGTTTCCCTGGGCCTCAAGCAACTGGGCGAAGACCCATGGGTTGCTATCAAGGCACGTTACCCAGAAAGCACTCGCGTTACCGCGCGTGTAACCAACCTGACCGACTACGGCTGCTTCGCTGAGCTGGAAGAAGGCGTGGAAGGCCTGGTACACGTTTCCGAAATGGACTGGACCAACAAGAACATCCACCCTTCGAAAGTCGTACAAGTCGGCGACGAAGTGGAAGTTATGGTTCTGGACATCGACGAAGAGCGTCGTCGTATCTCCCTCGGCATCAAGCAGTGCAAATCTAACCCATGGGAAGATTTCTCTGGCCAGTTCAACAAGGGCGATAAAATCTCCGGCACCATCAAGTCGATCACCGATTTCGGTATCTTCATTGGTCTGGACGGCGGCATCGACGGCCTGGTTCACCTGTCCGACATCTCCTGGAACGAAGTGGGCGAAGAAGCCGTACGTCGCTTCAAGAAGGGCGACGAGCTCGACACCGTCATCCTGTCTGTTGATCCAGAGCGTGAGCGCATCTCCCTGGGTATCAAGCAGCTGGAAAGCGATCCGTTCTCCGAGTACGTTCAAGAGAACGACAAGGGCGCAATCGTTAAGGGTATCGTGAAAGAAGTTGACGCCAAAGGCGCCATCATCACCCTCGCTACCGATATCGAAGCTACTCTGAAAGCCTCCGAAATCAGCCGTGACCGCATCGAAGATGCACGTAACGTTCTGAAAGAAGGCGAAGAAGTTGAAGCCAAGATCATCAGCGTTGACCGCAAGAGCCGTGTAATCCAGCTGTCCATCAAGTCGAAAGACGTTGAAGACGAAAAAGAAGCTATCCAGAGCCTGCGCGAGAAGCCAGCTACTTCGGATATCGCTGCTGGTCCTACCACTCTGGGCGACCTGTTGCGTGCACAAATGGAAAAACAGAACTAAGTTCTGTCAGACCATAGAAAAAGGGCGACTTCGGTCGCCCTTTTTTGTGCCTGCGATTTGACCTGAAACTTTCGCTGTACACAAAGTCCGTAGGAGCTGCCGCAGGTTCGGGCCGCGTTCGGATGATCTTTCGGGACTCGCCCAATGCGTCCAGCAAATTGTATCTTTCTTTAAGCGGATCAATCGTCTATTCAGGGTTAGGCTAGGCTTTGACTTGAAGCAAACGACAGCAGGGTGGGGGTACCCCGCACAAGGAAGGGAATGAACAGGCTCATTTTTATAATGGCAGTGCTGGTTCTGGCGGGATGTACAACCAACACCAAAACTCACGTGGTGCGTGGAGTTAGTGGCATAGAGATCGATTGTTCAGGGCTCGGCTCGGGCTGGGAGAAATGCTACAAGCGCGCCACTCGCGAGTGTAAGGCGCAAGGCTACAAAGTTGTCGCCAAGTCCAGCGATGTCAAGGAGAGCGCCGAGGACTATCCATTTGGCTGGAATCCAGCGGGCTACCTTTCGCGATCCATGCTGGTTATCTGTCGATGAGCAGCTCCGGTTGCGCGCTATCTGAATGCAAAGCTAAAACTTTTGGCCTCGGTAAATGTCACGACTCTTGGCCTGTGCGGGCTATCTCAAGTGCCATGCAGATAAGTCCATGGGCTGTTCAAAATCCTCCGAGCATGCTAAAACCTTTGAAGCGCTGATCTAGCTGCTTGAAAAAGAAGGGAAAAATATGACGAAGTCGGAGTTGATCGAACGAATTGTCACCCATCAGGGGCTGCTGTCATCCAAGGATGTCGAGCTGGCCATCAAGACCATGCTTGAGCAAATGTCCCAGTGCCTGGCTACCGGTGATCGTATCGAAATCCGTGGCTTTGGCAGCTTCTCCTTGCACTACCGCGCACCGCGTGTAGGTCGCAACCCAAAAACCGGTCAGTCCGTCAGCCTTGACGGCAAATTCGTTCCCCACTTCAAGCCGGGCAAAGAGCTCCGGGATCGGGTGAATGA
>JAPLSD010000014.1 GCA_026398835.1 Pseudomonas sp. | reverse complement strand
TGTCCAGCGCCCACAGTCGCGAGCTGGTGCAAAACCTGCTGATGCGCGAAATCGATGTCGCCCTCAGCCTCCAGCAGCCGGATCATCCAGGGCTTAAAGCCCAGGCTTTGGCTCACGGTGTGCTGGTGGTGTTGGCGCCCATCGATTACTGGCCTGAGGAGAGCAAGGGCAAACCCTTGCCATTGATGGAGCTGGCCGATGCGCCGTTGATTGGTCTATCCAGCGCCGACCCGTTATCGGCAAAACTCGACAGCTATCTGAAAGCCGTCGAACCGCCGCCGCGGGTCAGCATTGCTGTGCAGACCTATTCATTGGCCCGGGCCATGGTCGAATCGGGCGCGGGGCTTGCAGTGATCGATCCGTTCACCGCCCTCGGCGCCTCGCCGGCCACCACCGCCATTCGGCCACTGGCGCCGGCGCTGCCGATCACCCTGTACGCCATAACCCGCGCCGATGAAGCGCCTGCGCACACCCTGAGCAACCTGCTGGAAATTTTCAGCAGCCGCGCTCAGGAGCAGTTGGATCGGTTGATGGATCGGGGTTGATCGCGGCGTCACAACACATAAAACAAGATCGCCACAAAGTGCAGCAGGCTCCCGGCAATCACAAACAAATGCCAGATCCCATGGGCATGCCGCAGGCGGCTGTCGAGGGCAAAGAAAATGATGCCAACGGTGTACAACACACCGCCCGACGCCAGCCAGGCGAAGCCAATAGTGCCCAACGCCGCCAGCAATGGTTTGACCGCCACCAGCACGATCCAGCCCATTACCGCGTAAATCACGATCGACAGAATCCGCGCCTCAGAACGTGGTTTGATCTCTTGCAGGATGCCGATGATCGCCAGGCCCCAGACAATCCCAAACAAGGTCCAACCCCACGGGCCGCGCAATGTGACCAGACAGAACGGCGTGTAACTCCCGGCGATCAGCAGGTAGATCGAAAAGTGATCGACCTTTTGCATGATCTCTTTCTTGCGCCCTCGCACGCTGTGATACACCGTCGAGGCGCTGTACAGCACCAGCAAGGTGAAACCATAAATCGCCACGCTGACAATCTTCCAGGGACTGCCGTCCAGGCTGGCAATCACCAGCAACCAGACCGCCCCGACACACGCCGCGACCGCCCCCACCAAATGCGTCCAGGCGTTGAATCTTTCCCCGTGATACATGCCTTACTCACCTCATCTACCGATACAACATCGTCCAAGGCTCAGGCCTTGAGCCTAAAAGCACAATGTCTCTGAACGCAATTACCAGCGTAGGAGCCAAATGCCGATCAGTTGGGCACAATCGAAGCATTCGAATAAGAGTCCGCGCCATGCTGATCGATGAAGAGTTGACCCTGAAAAAGCTCGAGGTGTTCCTGGCCTTCATGCGCACCGGCAATCTGGCGCGAGCGGCGGCTGAGTTGCAGACCAGCAACGTCAGCGTGCACCGGGCGATTCACTCGCTGGAAAGCGCGCTGCGTTGCCCGCTGTTCAAGCATGAAGGGCGCAACCTGACGCCTCTGGA
>JAPLSD010000645.1 GCA_026398835.1 Pseudomonas sp. | reverse complement strand
GTCCCCGCCTCGGCCAGCAGATCCTTGATCATCGGCAGCAGCTTCTGCGCATGCAGGCGCGGGATCACCTCGTAATGGCTCGTGACCTTGCCGTCATGCAGCAAGGCAACGGAGCAAGCTTCAGTCGCGGTGTCCAGGGCCAGCAAGGTGCTCATCGGTGTTTCCATCGGTGTGAAAAAAGTGCGCCAGTATAAACAACAACGGCCCGCAAGCGGGCCGTTGAAGGTGAAGCATCATCAGACTTTTCAGTTCAGTGCTTCAAGCACCTTGCCAGTGATCGCTTCAACCGAGCCGACGCCCGCGATGTGGCTGTACTTCGGCTTGCCCTGGCTTTCGGCCAGATTCTGGTAGAAAGCCACCAGCGGCTTGGTCTGGGAATGGTAGACCGACAGGCGATGACGCACGGTTTCTTCAGTGTCGTCTTTGCGCTGCACCAGGTCTTCGCCGGTAACGTCGTCTTTGCCAGCAACTTTCGGCGGATTGTAGAGGGTGTGGTAAACGCGGCCGCTGGCCTCGTGAACACGACGACCGGCGATGCGCTGAACGATTTCTTCGTCATCGACGGCGATTTCAACCACGTGATCCAGCTCGACACCGGCCTTGACCAGTGCTTCGGCCTGCGGAATGGTGCGCGGGAAGCCGTCGAACAGGAAACCGTTGGCACAGTCGGCCTGGCTGATGCGTTCCTTGACCAGGTTGATGATCAGGTCATCGGATACCAGGCCGCCGCTGTCCATCACGCTCTTGGCGATCAGGCCCAACTCGGTGCCAGCCTTGACGGCAGCACGCAGCATGTCGCCAGTGGAGATTTGCGGAATGCCGAATTTTTCGGTGATGAACTTAGCCTGAGTACCTTTACCGGCCCCGGGAGCTCCCAGCAGAATTACGCGCATCGATGTGCTCCTCAATTTTTTATTTAGATAACGTCAGATTCGCCTCGTGGGGCCAATCTCAAAATAGGGTCGTGACCGCCCAAACGGCCAAAGGCTGATCAAGATACACAGCAGGCACGGACCACACAAGCCGCCGAAAGTAGCAGGAACCCGCGACAATGTTGCCCCTGCGACGAGGTACTCCAAGTCGCAACCCCATAACAAAGTGTCGCCTGACAGCAGCGGTCGCCTCTCTAAAAGCGACCGCCAGGGTCATGCGTCAAGCCAATGAAGATAGCCGAAAAGCCTCAGCCAGTATTGCGCAAACCGGCGGCAATCCCCGCCACAGACACCAGCAGCGCCTGTTCCAGCGGGCTGCCCTGCTCCGCGTCCTGTTGCCGCGAACGCGCCAGCAACTCGGCCTGCAATTGATGTAGCGGGTCCAGATAAGTGTTGCGCAAACGGATGAACTCAAGGGTGTCAGGGCTATGTGCCATCAGCTGCGACTGACCGGTCAAGCCCAACACCACGGAACAGGCCTGCGACAATAGGTCGCGTAAATGCGCACCCAAAGGTAGCAAATCCGGCTCCACCAATCGCTCATCGTAAGACTGCGCGATATCCGCGTCCGCCTTGGCCAGGACCATCTCCAGCATGTCGATGCGCGTGCGGAAGAATGGCCACTGCTCACGCATCTGCGCCAGCAGCTCACCCTCACCACGCTCCAGCGCTTTGCTCAAGGCGCTTTCCCAGCCCAGCCAGGCGGGAAGCATCAAGCGCGTCTGGGTCCAGCCGAAGATCCACGGAATCGCCCGCAAACTTTCAATCCCCCCGGCACGGCGTTTGGCCGGCCGACTGCCCAGCGGTAAACGGCCCAGCTCCTGCTCCGGCGTCGACTGGCGGAAATACTCAACGAACTGCGGATTGTCCCGCACCACGGCGCGATAAGCGCTGACACCGTCTGCCGCCAATTCGTCCATCATCACTCGCCAGGCCGGTTCCGGCGGCGGAGGCGGTAATAAGGTGGCTTCCAGCACCGCCGCCAGGTACAGATTGAGGTTTTGCTCGGCAATGTCCGGCAGGCCGAACTTGAAACGAATCATTTCGCCCTGTTCCGTGGTGCGGAAACGCCCGGCCACCGATCCCGGTGGTTGCGACAAAATCGCCGCGTGGGCCGGGCCACCGCCGCGCCCCACCGTGCCGCCTCGACCATGGAACAACAACAGCTCGACTTGCTGCTCGCGACAGATGTCCACCAGCCTTTCCTGTGCGCGATATTGCGCCCAGGCCGCCGCCGTGGTGCCGGCATCCTTGGCTGAATCGGAGTAACCGATCATCACTTCCTGCGGTCCCTGCAACCGCGCGCGGTAACCCGGCAGAAGCAACAGTTTCTCGATCACCGGGCCGGCGTTATCCAGGTCAGCGAGGGTTTCGAATAACGGCACAACCCGCATCGGCCGCAGCACGCCCGCCTCTTTGAGCAACAATTGCACCGCGAGCACGTCGGAAGCGGCGCCTGCCATGGAGATCACATAGGAGCCAAGGGATGCAGCCGGCGCCGCAGCGATTTCCCGGCAAGTCGCCAGCACTTCCGCTGTCTCGCCGGACGGTTTGAAATACCCCGGCAGCAATGGCCGCCGATTGCTCAATTCACGCATCAGGAACGCAATGCGCTCCTCCTCGCTCCAGTCGCCATAGCGCCCCAGCCCGAGGTAGTCGGTGATTTCGGTCATGGCGGCCGAATGCCGCGAGGAGTCCTGACGCACGTCCAGACGCACCAGGAACAAACCAAAGGTCACCGCGCGGCGCAAGCAGTCGAGCAGCGGACCATCGGCGATCACGCCCATGCCGCACTCATGCAGCGACTGGAAACAGAGCTCAAGGGGATCAAGCAGCTCACGGTTGTTTTGCAACACCTGCGCAGGTGCCACGGTGGCGCCACTCAAGGACGCATGCGCCCAGTTGCGGGTCGCCCGCAAGCGCTCACGCAACTGCTTGAGCACCGCGCGATAGGGTTCCGCACTCTCCCCGGCCTTGGCGCGCAACTCGGCGCTGGCCTGCTGCATCGACAGCTCGGCGGCCAGCTGATCGATATCGCGCAGGTACAGGTCAGCGGCCATCCAGCGCGCCAACAGCAGCACCTCGCGGGTGACCGGTGCTGTGACATTCGGGTTGCCATCACGGTCGCCGCCCATCCACGAGGCGAAACGAATTGGCGCCGCTTCCAGCGGCAAACGCAGGCCGGTGGCGGCATGCAGCGCCTGGTCAGCCTTGCGCATGTAGTTGGGGATCGCCTGCCACAGCGAATGCTCGATCACCGCGAAACCCCACTTGGCTTCATCGACCGGCGTAGGTCGGGTGCGGCGGATTTCTTCGGTGTGCCAGGCTTCGGCAATCAACCGCTGCAAGCGCTGCCGAATCTGTTCGCGCTCGGCGGTGGTCAGGTCGCGGTGATCCTGCGCCGCCAGTTGGTCGGCGATGGCATCGTATTTCTGGATCAAGGTGCGGCGCGCAACTTCGGTCGGGTGCGCAGTCAGCACCAACTCAATCTCCAGTCGCCCCAATTGCCGGGCCAACGACTCGGCGCTATGGCCTTCAGCGAGCAAACGCGCCAGCAGTTCTGGCAACACCCGCGACTCGAACGGCGCCGGTTGCGACTCGTCGCGCCGATGAATCAACTGATATTGCTCGGCGATATTGGCCAGGTTGAGAAACTGATTGAACGCCCGCGCCACGGGCAGCAACTCGTCCTCGCTCAACTGGTTGAGGCTGGCACTCAGTTCGGCATCCGCCGAGCCACGGCGATCGGCCTTGGCACCCTTGCGAATCTGCTCGATTTTGTCGAGAAAGCCCTCCCCGTACTGTTCACGGATGGTGTTGCCCAACAGCTCACCCAACAGGTGAACATCTTCGCGCAAGCGTGCATCAATATCAGTCATCTATGTGTTCTCCAGCAGACTCTGGGCGGCTCGGAAGGCTCAAGAGTGCCGCTCGCGTCACGTTCTTACAAGTGCGCGACGAATCGACTGTAAACCTTGTGCAATAAAGCTAGTCTCAACAGTAAGCCACACAACGGCTTATCACCGGCCCACACCGGTCAGTCATCACTGCCTGCCACGAGCAGGTGACTATTGAGGTCGCTATGAAAATCCGTGAGCTCGCCCAACATTGGGAAGAAAACGCCAAAGGCCGCTTGACCAAGACCGGTTACACGATCCGTCTGGACGTAGAAGCCGCAGCCCGCCTGGCGGCGATTACCGACATGTACCCCAAACGGCAACCCGAAGAACTGCTAGGAGAACTGATCGGCGCCGCGCTGGAAGAACTCGAAGCGAGCTTTCCCTACGTCAAAGGCTCGCATGTCGTCGCCACCGACGAAGAAGGTGATCCGCTCTATGAAGACGTCGGCCCTACCCCCCGTTTTCTCGCGTTATCACGGCGCCATTTGCACGAGTTGTCCGCTCGGACAGACAAGCAAAAGCACTGATCGCGCCGCACGCCCCCCATCGAAAAACCGGTAGTCCTGAACCCGTTTTCGGGGGAACAGTAAAAAATCCGGACTTCGATGAGAATTCCGGATTTTTTATGCCTTGGAATCAACGTTTCTTCCGTTCGATTATCGCCCAAAACCCGCCATGGCCAATTGAATCGCTTTGACCATCCACCGCACCATTCCCCGCACCGACATAATCCAATAACAACAGGTTCGACCCCATGACTCAGCGCCCTGCCCGCTCCGGCTGATCCAGCCCGCTCGCCCCTTCAGTTCGACACTTTTGTCTGCAACCCGACGTTGCGGCAGCGCCCCGCTTCATCCCTAACAATTAGAGAATCCGATCACATGAAGCCATTCACCTCTTTCCCAGCCACCCCTCACGCTCTGCTGGCCATAGCGCTGGCGAGCGCGGCATTGCCGGTCATGGCCGAGGAATCCGGCTTTCTCGAAGACGCCAAGGTCAACCTGAACCTGCGCAATTTCTACATCAATCGTAACTTCACCGACCCGACCAAGACTCAGCGCAAGGCCGAAGAGTGGACCCAGAGTTTCATCCTCGATGCCAAGTCCGGATTCACCCAGGGCACCGTCGGTTTCGGTATGGATGTGCTCGGCCTGTACTCGCTGAAACTCGACGGCGGACGCGGCACCGGCGGTACGCAGCTGCTGCCGCTCGACCACGATGGTGAACCGGCCGATAACTTCGGTCGCCTGGGCGTGGCCTTCAAGGCGAAGCTTTCCCAGACC
>JAPLSD010000219.1 GCA_026398835.1 Pseudomonas sp. | reverse complement strand
GGCCCCACCAGTTCCAAGGCGTTGTATCGCGCCGTCGGCACGTTTTTAGGTGCAGCGGCAGCGGTGTTTTTTGTGCCGATGTTTGTGCAGACGCCGCTGCTGCTGGCGGTGGTGATTGCGCTGTGGACCGGCATTCTGCTGTTCCTTTCGTTGCACCTGCGCACCGCCAACAGTTACGCGTTGATGCTTGCCGGTTACACGTTGCCGCTGATCGCCCTGCCGGTGGTGGATAACCCGCTGGCGGTGTGGGACGTGGCCGAAGCGCGCACCGAGGAAATCTTCCTCGGCATTGTCTGCGCGGCGGTGATCGGCAGTCTGTTCTGGCCGCGACGCCTGGCGCCGGTGTTCGTTGAATCGACGGGCAAGTGGTTTGCCGATGCGGCGACCTACAGCCAGCGCTTTCTGAACCGTAACGTGCAACCCGAGGAAGTCAGTGCGTTGCGCGCCTCGATGGTCGCAACCTTCAACAGTCTGGAATTGATGATCGGCCAGTTGCCCCACGAGGGCGCGCTGCCACAAACGGTGCGCAACACCCAGAAACTGCGCGGGCGGATGATTCACCTGCTGACGGTGGTGGATGAGCTGGACGATGCGTTGTACGCGCTGGAGCGGCGCACGCCGGAGCTTGTGGATAAGTTCGCGCCGCTGTTGACCGCGGCCAACGAGTGGCTCGCCAGCACCGCCAACGACGCGTCGGTCGAGCGCTGGCAGGCGTTGCGCAGCCAACTTGAAACCCTGCAACCGAGCTTTGATGCGCTGGACGACCGCCGCCAGTTGCTGTTCTCCAACGCCCTGTACCGCCTCGGCGAATGGATCGACTTGTGGCAAGACTGCCGCAGCTTGCAGCGGGCGATTCAATGCGAAAGCCAGGACATTTGGCGCGCGGTCTATCGTCACTGGCGCCTGGGTCGGTTGACGCCATTTCTTGACCGCGGGCTGATGCTGTATTCGGTGGCGTCGACCATCACCGCGATCATTGTGGCTTCGGCGCTGTGGATGTTGCTGGGCTGGACCGACGGCGGCAGTGCGGTGATTCTGGCGGCGGTGGCCTGTAGCTTTTTCGCCTCGATGGACGACCCGGCGCCACAGATTTACCGGTTCTTTTTCTGGACCGCGATGTCGGTGCTGTTCGCCAGCCTCTACCTGTTTTTGATCCTGCCGAACCTGCATGACTTCCCGATGCTGGTGCTGGCGTTCGCCGTGCCTTTTATCTGTGTCGGCACCCTCACCGTGCAGCCGCGTTTTTACCTCGGCATGCTGCTGACCATCGTCAATACCTCCTCGTTTATCAGCATCCAGGGCGCTTACGACGCGGACTTCCTGAGCTTCGCCAATTCCAATCTGGCCGGCCCAATCGGGCTGCTGTTCGCGTTCGTCTGGACCCTGATCGCCCGGCCATTTGGCTCGGAACTGGCGGCCAAACGCCTGACCCGATTCAACTGGCGGGAAATTGTCAGCCTGACTGAACCTGCGACCCTGAACGAGCACCGACACATGGGCGTGCAGGTGCTCGACCGACTGATGCAGCACTTGCCGCGACTGGCGATGACCGGTCAGGACACTGGCATCGCCCTGCGTGAAGTGCGGGTGGCGCTGAATTTGCTGGACTTGCTGGCTTACTTGCCGAGGGTGTCGGGCCTGCCGCAGGCCCTGGTGCGCCAAGTGGTGGCCGAGGTTGG
>JAPLSD010000625.1 GCA_026398835.1 Pseudomonas sp. | reverse complement strand
GAAACATTGCTCGACTACCAGACGTCAGTTCTGCTCCGCCAAGGGCACGCACGACAGGAGGCTCGATCGATCCACGATTTGCTCGACCAGAACTGGACATTGAACTACGCGCCGGACGGACACGATGCGCTCATGCAGGATCTGTTCTGGAAGCATGGCGCGCAGATCGATGAGAAACGCATCGTGCGAGCACACTCACTGGCGATACTGCAGATGTTGGTGGAGCGGGCCGACATGTGCACCTGGGGACCCTCTATTTTGAGCATCGCCCCCCCTTTCCTGGGTCGAGTGGTGTCCTTGTCACTGACCGAGCAGTTCGAACCCAGACAACTGAGCATCGTTTCTCGTCGCAATAGTGCGCTCAGCAATCCGGCGGTCTGTTTCACCGAGTGCCTGTTGCAGGTGATTCGGCGCCATGCCCGCTCGGCCAAAAAAGAACATCGACAACTCTTTGAAACCTTGCGTCTGCTGGTTTGAGCCGAATCGACTCTCTCGAGAGAATCGAGCTGTCGCAAACCAACAAAAAAATCTTGTATACAATCCTATGGACAAGACTTTGCTTTATTGAATACAGTGCGGCCAACAATAAAAACAGAGAACCCTTCACCATGAAAACGCCTCTTGTTTCACAACAACGGCCTGAGGATGAAAATCTCGGGATCGGCGCGAATATGGCTTATGGCCTCCAGCACGTACTGACAATGTATGGCGGTATCGTCGCGGTACCACTGATCATCGGCCAGGCGGCCGGGCTTTCTCCGGCGGACATCGGTATGTTGATCGCCGCGTCACTGTTTGCGGGGGGGATGGCGACTTTGCTGCAAACCCTCGGCTTGCCGTTTTTCGGTTGTCAGCTGCCCCTGGTGCAGGGCGTGTCCTTCTCGGGTGTCGCGACCATGGTGGCCATTGTCAGCAGCGACGGCAGTGGGGGTTTTCAGTCGATATTGGGTGCAGTCATCGCAGCGTCATTGATCGGGTTATTGATCACGCCGGTGTTCTCCAGGATCACCAAGTTCTTTCCGCCATTGGTGACGGGCATCGTGATCACCACCATCGGCCTGACCCTGATGCCGGTCGCGGCCCGCTGGGCGATGGGCGGCAACAGCCATGCAGCAGACTTTGGCAGCATGGCGAATATCGGTCTGGCTGCAGTCACCCTGGTACTGGTGTTATTGCTGAGCAAAATTGGCAGTGCGACGATTTCGCGATTGTCGATTCTGCTGGCCATGGTCATTGGCACTGTCATTGCGGTTTTCCTGGGCATGGCTGACTTTTCCACCGTCAGCCAAGGGCCGATGTTCGGCTTCCCGGCTCCCTTCCATTTCGGCGTGCCGACCTTTCACATAGCCGCGATCATTTCGATGTGCATCGTGATCATGGTGACGCTGGTCGAAACCTCCGCAGACATTCTGGCGGTCGGTGAAATCATCAACACCAAGGTCGACTCCAAGCGTCTGGGCAATGGCCTGCGCGCCGACATGCTGTCGAGCATGATCGCGCCGATCTTCGGCTCCTTTACCCAGAGTGCTTTCGCGCAGAACGTTGGCCTGGTCGCGGTCACGGGGGTCAAGAGCCGTTACGTGGTAGCCACCGGCGGGTTGTTTCTGGTGATTCTCGGCCTGCTGCCAGTGATGGGCCGGGTGATCGCTGCGGTACCGACTTCCGTGCTCGGCGGCGCCGGTATCGTCCTGTTCGGCACCGTGGCTGCGAGCGGTATCCGCACGTTGTCCAAGGTCGACTATCGCAACAATATGAACCTGATCATTGTCGCCACCTCCATCGGTTTCGGCATGATTCCCATCGCAGCACCAAACTTCTACGACCACTTCCCCACCTGGTTCGCCACGATCTTCCATTCCGGCATCAGTTCGTCGGCAATCATGGCGATTGTGCTGAACCTGACGTTCAACCACCTCACCGCCGGAAACTCGGATCAACAGTCGGTGTTCGTCGCCGGTACCGAGCGTAGCCTGCACTTCCAGGACATCGCGGCACTGCGTGAGGGCGACTACTTCAGCGGCGGAAAGCTGTATGACGCCGAAGGCAACGAGATTGCTCTGGTGGGCGAGACGTTTGACGATCACGCGCCCCATCCAAAGGCAACCAACAAGACCGATAGCACGCGTGTCAGCAGCGTCTAAATCAGCCTGAACTGCAGCACCTCATGCGCGCCGCCTTCAGTGCGGCGCGCAGCTTGAGCACACTGACTCACGCCTCCTGCGATATCAGCTCAGCCCCCTTCTGCGCCACCATCAGCACTAGCGCTTTCGCACCGCTCCCTATGAGGCGGGGTAAAGTAGCTGCCGCTTTCCAGGTCGTGCTACCTTCAGCCCAAGAGGGTCTCATCGCGACGTTTGCTTTCCCGCTCGGTCGCCGGAGAAAATATCGACAATGTACGACCGCCTTCGGCGTTCACCATCCTCATGCAACGGGCCTTCCCCGGCTCGGCGGCATCGCTTTCATGGAAACCAGAATGGCCCAAAGACAAGTAATTAATGCTTCGGTAAGCCCAAAAGGCAGCCTGGAAACACTGTCCCAACGCGAAGTCCAGCAACTGAGCGAAGCCGGGTCAGGCAGCATCTACAAGCTGTTCCGCCAATGCGCCCTGGCGATCCTCAACACGGGCGCCCACATTGACAACGCCAAGACTATTCTTGATGCCTACCAGGACTTCGAGGTTCGCATCCACCAGCAGGACCGTGGCGTGCGCCTGGAACTGCTCAACGCGCCGGCGGATGCCTTCGTCGACGGAGAGATGATCGCCAGTACCCGCGAGATGCTGTTCAGCGCCCTGCGCGACATCGTCTATACCGAGAACGAGCTGGACAGCCAGCGCATCGACCTGAGCAGCTCCCAGGGGATCACCGACTACGTCTTCCACCTGCTGCGCAACGCCCGGACTCTGCGCCCTGGGGTAGAGCCGAAGATGGTGGTGTGCTGGGGCGGCCATTCGATCAACACCGAAGAATACAAGTACACCAAGAAGGTCGGTCACGAACTCGGCCTGCGCCGCCTGGATGTCTGCACCGGTTGCGGGCCTGGG
>JAPLSD010000647.1 GCA_026398835.1 Pseudomonas sp. | reverse complement strand
TCACCGTCGATGATGGTGCAGTTGTTCGTCGAGAATCTGCGAGCGTATCAGGCCGATACAGCGTTGCGCGGCGAAGTGAGTTTCGAGCGGGGATATTGAGTTCACCGAGATGATCGTTCCCACGCTCTGCGTGGGAATGCATCCCGTGACGCTCTGCGTCACATCCGAAGCGGAACGCGGAGCGTCCCTGGCGGCATTCCCACGCGGAGCGTGGGAACGATCGGGTTCAGCGTGCTTACAGGCTGAAATCACCCTCAGCCGCCAACTCGCTCAGCGGGCGGCGCGGGCTTGGGGCTTCCCGGGCTTGCAGGTACTCGGCCAGGGTCGCTTTGTCTCCCAGCTTGCCGATCGCCACGGCGGCGTGCAGCGCGTAGCCTTCAGGAATATTCAGCTCCTTGCGGGTCAGCTCCTGATCGAAACCGGCCATGCCGTGGGTGTGCCAGCCGCTAATACTGGCTTGCAGCGCCAGATGGCCCCAGGCCGAGCCGGTGTCGAAGGTGTGCCACAGCGCCGGCGTTTCTTCTTCGGCGCCTGGTGCCGTGAAGGTGGTTTTCGATATCACGATCACCAGCGCCGAGGCGTGTTGTGCCCAGCTGCGGTTGAACTCATTGAGCAGTCCCAGATAGCGCTCCCAGTTCGGCGTGTCACGACGGGCGTAGAGAAAACGCCAAGGCTGCGAGTTGTAGGCCGAAGGTGCCCAGCGTGCGGCTTCGAAAAAGCTCAGCAAGGTTTCTTGCGGGATGCTTTCGCCAGTGAAGGCGCGGGGAGACCAGCGGTCGGTGAACTGTGGGTGGATCGCGTATTCGGCAATGCGGGGATTAGCGCTCATGAAAAGTTCCTGGCTACGTTTGAGAATGAAAGGTTGAAAAACCGGCGGGCGCAGTTAGCTGAGCAGAGGTGGTTTTCTGAGCCGTGACAGTTCACCTGAATGCAACGCAGTTGAGCGTTAATGGCACTTCGGCATGGCTCCTTGCAACTGGCAAAGCTACTTCGCGGCGCAAGAACTGACAAGTCCTGTTCTACCGGCAGTCGCAAGCGCTTGGCCCCAGAGCCCTTGCACACTAGACTGGCGGCCTTTTCACTTCCTGATACTGATGCTTGAGCCATGGCCGCCAAAGTCGAACCTTTCTGGATACGCAAAACCCTCGAACAACTCGATCAAGATGAGTGGGAATCGTTGTGCGATGGCTGTGGCCTGTGCTGCCTGCAAAAACTCGAGGATGAGGACGATAACAGCGTCTATTACACGCGAATCGCCTGCAAACTGCTGGACCTGAAAACCTGCCAGTGCACCGATTACACCAATCGTCGCGACTCGGTGCCCGATTGCATTCAGCTCACGCCGGGCAAGGCTGACCAGTTCAAATGGCTGCCGCCGACCTGCGGTTACCGTTTGGTCAGCGAGGGCAAGGACTTGCCGCTCTGGCACCATCTGGTTTGCGGTGATCACGATGCGGTGCACCACGAGCGGATTTCTCAATCCGGGCGCATGCTCGCCGAAGGCAGCGTGGCCGAAGAAGATTGGGAAGATCACCTGATCTTCCGTGCGGGTTGAGAGCCGAGCGGGTTAAGCGCTTCAACGTTGATTCACCGGGGAGTGTGTATGGCTGTGGGATCAAGGCTGCCGTTAGCTTTTCTGCTGTTGGCGCTGAGTTCGCCGCTGTGGGCAGCGAAGAAAGTCGATCTGGATTACCACGTGCGTCTGTTGCCGCAGAGCGATCAGGCCGAAGTGCGGCTGACACTGGCCGACGGTGCAGCGGTGCGCAGTCTCGACTTCGATCTGGGCAATCGCGGTGATTACAGCGATTTCAAGGCCGATGGTCAGTGGCAATCCGCTGTGCCCAACACTTCCGAAGGCCAGCGCGGCATTTGGCGTCCTGCCAGTGGCAAGTCCAGCCTCACTTACCGTGTACGTATCAGCCATGCCCGCAAGAGTGGCACTTTCGAAACGCGCATGACCCCGAGTTGGGCGTTGCTGCGTGGCGAAGACCTGGTGCCGGCGGGGCGTTTGGATCAACAAGATGGTATCGAGCTGGTGTCGCGTCTGGAATTCGAATTGCCGACTGGCTGGAAAAGCGTTGAAACCGCTTGGCCGCGTATTGGCAAGAACCGCTTTCGGGTCGACAACGTTTCGCGCCTGTTTGACCGGCCGACCGGCTGGATGCTCGCGGGAACTTTGGGCAGTCGCCGCGCTCGCCTGGGAGAAACCGAAGTCACGGTCGCCTCCCCGCAACGCCAAGGCATGCGTCGCATGGACGTGCTGACACTGCTGACCTTCGTTTGGCCGCAAGTGCAGGCCGTGTTCCCACGTCACCCGACAAAACTGCTGATCGTCGGTGCCGCCGACCCAATGTGGCGGGGTAGTCTGGCCGGACGGGACTCGATCTACCTGCACAGCCGTTTGCCACTGGTCAGCGAAAGTGGCAGCAGCCCCTTGGTACGTGAGTTGGTTCAGGTATTTGGCCGGGTCAAAGGCAGTCAGCGCAGCGACTG
>JAPLSD010000188.1 GCA_026398835.1 Pseudomonas sp. | reverse complement strand
TGGACGAATTGGGCCCACGTCAGGGTATTGGCCGGCATCTGGATAACAGTGTTGCAAGGGACTGTATACGTGACGCGATTCACTTTGACTGTACCACCGTAGCGGCCAGGGTTGGTGGTGTTAGGGCAGCCCGCATTGGTGGTGTCCAGGGTCATTGTCTGGATAAAGCCAATGACGTCGAATTGGTGAATCGCATTCGGGTTCGCGAATACCGGATCAGGGAGCGTGGGCGTTACGAACGGCGCTACTGCGCCGGCGGGGGGCGTGGCAGTCCCAAGCCCACCTTTGGCAAATGCATTACCTCCCCCCCCAAGGACCAGTGCGAAGGCGACTGCACCGGCGATCAGCGCGGGACTACCGATGACGCCGTTGAATCGCTTGTGAAACGGCGGTGTGGGTAGCGTCTTTGTTTTTTCAAATATGCTCATGGTTCTCTCCGAATCTTGCTGGGCCAGTTGCCGGTCAATCGACTCGCCGACCCGGTGATGCGCTAAGTCCTGCGCAAAAAATACGGAGCAGAGCGAGTGTCGAATTGGGGCTCGCGAGAGACATTTCCCTGAGCCGTGAACGTGTAAAGCAGTTGTCGTGCCTAATTGCACAATCAGTCGCTAAAGTGCGGAAATGCTGGCTGCGGCGCCGTTTTTTTGCGCTCCGGACAGGCCTGTGCGGAGCGCAAATGTGGGGGGAGATGTCCCCAGACACGGGGAATGTGGCGCGAAGTTGAGGATGGGGGCAGGCCCGCTGCGCCGGGCCAAACCGAGACGCATCGCCTCAACTGTCATCCGCAGATCGCTCGTACGGGTACCGAGCAATGCGGTGATTTTTTCTCGCTGTGTTTTTCGTGATTTTGTGGGGGGGGAATACAGGAGGAAAGGTTGTCGCCGGTGCGGTGGTGGAGGCCTGCGTTCACCCGATTGCATGCTCGCTGACCATCGATTTGCATTCACCTTGACCCGTAACAAACATACACGCGCCATAAAAAAACAGTATGAGCAATGTCGTCATCGAAATATTTAACGTGGTAATGGTTAGTTTGACGTCTGCCGAGATATTGAATAAGGCAGCGTAAAAAACGGCACTCAATGACCCTAGAATAATCAATGCTGATGGCCAGTGTAGTGCGATCTGCGCACACGTATATTTAGGGTGGTTCATGGTCGCTCCCCTAAGGTGATTACAACAGCAGAGTGCAACACATCTATTGAGTGAGGTACTTTATGGTGCAAATAAATGGCCCATGTCATCACGCAAATGGGGGAACTTAGTATTTCCCGACTCCCAACTTTCATGGTGGGGCTGAACTCACTCTGCATTTACTCTGCCAGCAGTATGAAAAAACATTTCATATGCCATTAAGTCCCTGTAAACATTGGCTATTGGCTGAAAGATTGTGTGAGTGGAGACGCGGATGCTGCTGGGGGTTTGCACCCAATAGTGGGGAATTTCACACCGAAGTTGAGGGGGGTGGACCGCTTTTTCTGTCTGTTGCTGCTTATCTGAGCTCGGTAGTTTTTTGAACTAACGAGTTTCCCGCTCGACACAAAAAATATTTGAAATTCGACTACTAAAATTTTTTATTGCAGCTAGAGTCCATCTGGACGCCCACAACGGTGCGACAAAAGAATATTTCAATTTGGCCTAAGACAAGAGAGCACTTTGCCAGTTCGACTACGCCTCACGCCAGCCAACTTCGAGTCGGCGTTATAACTCGCGCGAGCAGCAAGATTCCTGGCCTGAAGTTCATCTCACAACGGGACAGCCCCCGAACCCGGAGTGTCATCATGATGAAGCACACGAGTATCCATCGAACTATCCGCTTGACCTGCGCGATCGCAGGCGGCCTGGGCCTGGTTGCAGTCAGTCTGCCCTTCAAGAGTGCCCTCGCCGCAGCGCCAGTGATCGCCCCTCCAACGCACGTGAATGTGCTAGTGATCCCCCCCCCTCCTCCACCGCACGTGGATGTACCACCCACCCTGCAGTCGCTGCGCGGTATCACACCGCCCGACCCCTCGGGAACCGAAGGCGGACGCGATGTCACTCTGATGGGCGACTACGTGCAAAATCGCACAGCGGCGATCCAATTGGGCAAGGCCCTTTTCTGGGACATGGAGGTCGGCAGCGATGGCTCCACCGCTTGCGGGACTTGCCACTTTTACGCCGGGGCGGATCACCGGAAAACCAACCAGATCAACCCCGGCCTGAATAACACCAATGCGAACGTCGCGTCGCTCTTCAATAAGCCGTTCGCAGCGTCCAACATCCCTGGCGACGTGGCCTCATACGCGACCAGATCCGGTGGCAAGGGCGGCCCGAACTACACGCTCAAGAAAACCGACTTTCCAACCCATGTGCTGGCTAATCCGCTCGATCGCAATTCACCGATCCTCTATTCGACCGACGATGTGATCGGCTCACAAGGCGTGTACGACGCCAACTTCGTCAAGCCGCGTCAATCGCGTTTCGACAATTGCACGCAGCAGCCGGACGGTATCTTCCAGGTGAATGGCATCAATGTCCGTCGTAGTA
>JAPLSD010000788.1 GCA_026398835.1 Pseudomonas sp. | reverse complement strand
GCCGGATCATCGGCGCGCGCTTCGTAAATCAGTTGAGCATCGGGATTATTGCGCGGGTCTGCATCGAACATGCCATCGCGATCCGTGAGAATCACCAGCAAATCAGCCTCGACCAGGTTGGCCACCAACGCCGCCAGCGTGTCGTTGTCGCCGAAACGGATTTCGTCAGTCACCACAGTGTCGTTTTCGTTGATCACCGGGATCACCTTGAGCTCGACCAGCGCGCGCAAAGTGCTGCGAGCATTGAGGTAGCGCTTGCGGTCAGACAGGTCGTCATGGGTCAACAGGATCTGCGCGGTGTGCCGACCATGCTCAGCAAAGCTCGATTCCCAGGCCTGCACCAACCCCATCTGGCCGATCGCAGCAGCAGCCTGCAACTCATGCATGGCACTGGGTCGCACAGTCCAGCCAAGGCGACTCATACCCGCCGCCACCGCACCCGAGGAAACCAGCACCAGCTCGACACCAGCCTCATGCAAAGCCACCATCTGCTCGACCCAGACACCCATTGCCGCGCGATCCAGACCTTTGCCGTCCGCCGTCAGCAAAGCGCTGCCGATCTTCACGACCCAGCGCTGCGCACCTGCCACCTTGCTCCGCATCTTCTTCAACCTTGGCTTGAGAGCCGCGCGACCGAGCGCCGCCCATAAAATTATTCGTGATTACTGTTTCTTGGACACTAAAACGCCGCTTCGATGAGCGGCGTTTTAGTTTACTGCAATGAATCAGTCGCGGACGTAAATGATTTCCGGACCATCTTCATCATCCACATCTTCTTCATCCCAGTCATCGTCACCGATGTCGTGGACACTCTTCACGCCACTGCGACGCAGGGCACGCTGATCATCCAGCGCTTGCAACTGAGCACGCGCCTCGTCTTCGATGCGCTGATCGAGCTCAGCCAGCTCTTCCTTGTAGGCCGGGTCGTTAGCCAGACGATCAGCACGATCTTCCAAGTAACGCATGATATCGCGGCAGAGCTGCTCGGTACCTTCTTTGGCAATGGCCGAGACCACATAAACCGGACCAGTCCATTCCAGGCGATCGACAATTTCCTTGACCCGAGCTTCGTGCTCCTCTTCAAGGATCTGGTCGCACTTGTTCAGCACCAACCAGCGATCACGCTCCGCCAGGGACGGGCTGAACTTGGTCAACTCGCTGACGATAACCTCAGCCGCATCCGGCGCACTGGTTTCATCCAGCGGCGCCATGTCGACGAGGTGCAACAACAGACGGGTACGCGCCAAGTGCTTGAGGAAGCGAATCCCCAGACCCGCGCCATCCGAAGCACCCTCGATCAGCCCCGGAATGTCGGCTACCACGAAGCTCTTCCAGCGATCGACACTGACCACACCCAGGTTCGGCACCAGGGTCGTGAACGGATAGTCAGCCACTTTCGGCTTGGCCGCGGACACCGAACGAATGAGAGTACTTTTGCCGGCGTTCGGCAAACCCAGCAGACCGACGTCCGCCAGCACTTTCAATTCCAGCTTGAGATCACGCGCCTCACCCGGCTTACCCGGAGAAGTCTGGCGCGGCGCACGGTTGGTGCTGGATTTGAAACGGGTGTTACCCAAACCGTGCCAGCCACCGCTGGCCACCAGCAAGCGCTGACCAGCCTTGGTCAGATCACCGATGATTTCCTGGGTGCTCGCATCGATCACCGTAGTGCCGACCGGAACCCGAAGAACCATCTCTTCACCTTTTTTGCCGGTGCAGTCGGTGCTGCCGCCGTTGGCGCCACGCTCGGCATCGAAATGCCGGGTGTAACGGTAGTCCACCAGGGTGTTGAGGTTTTCGTCGGCGATCATATAGATCGAGCCGCCATCACCACCATCACCACCGTTCGGACCACCATTCTCGATGAATTTTTCCCGACGGAAACTCATGCAACCATTGCCGCCGTCACCGGCTTTTACTCGAATCGAAACTTCATCAACAAACTTCATAACAAAACGCCCCTCGCCGCACGGGCGAGCTGAAAAGCACTAAGACATAAGACTCTTGCAAAAATGAGCGCAGCGACCTCAATCAACGACCGCAAAATCCAGCGCTGGCAGCCCATACAAACAGTTTTGCAAGAGACTCACCCCACAAACGAAAAAGCCCCGTCGCAAGACAGGGCTTTTCCAGCAACTACGTAATTACGCCGCGACGACTTCAGTCTTCGG
>JAPLSD010000358.1 GCA_026398835.1 Pseudomonas sp. | reverse complement strand
TTTTTGAGGCGCGCAAAAAGCAGGTTTTCGTTAGAAAACCGGCAGATACGAACAATAAGTTGTCCGGGCGCACCAATTCGGGGAGCGATCCTAACGCACTCGTTTGTTTGCACAAGGGTTTAGGCAGGATTTGTTGTCGCAGGGACGGCGGGAACGATCAAACCCCACAAACAAAAAACCCCGCTTCTTCTCAGGAGCGGGGTTTTTCATCACGCCGGCTGTGCTTCAGCAGACAGTGGCTTCAACGGCAGTAACGGCGCATGCGGATCGGCTGCGATGGACTGGCGCCAGGCGCTCAGCCACTCGGCATGACCTTCGCTCCAGACCTGCTCATGCAGGCGCCCCAGAGCCACCGGATCGCTGAGCAGAGCCAGACGCTCATTGTTGTTGAGCCCCGCAGGGCCAACTTTCAACGCGTGACGCACCCGCTCGACCCGCAACCACTCGATCGGCTCGGCCTGGCCATGACGGGCCGTGGCCAAGGCGCAAGCCAGAGCGTTCTGCTGCGGATCGACGACTGCCCGCACGAAGCCTTCTTTCAGTGCATGCCAACGGTTTTCGTGGGTGTACTGATCGGTCGCCAGCAAGGCCTGTGGCGGTGCGTACTCCTCAGGGATCAGGAACAGGCTTTCATCACGGGACTTGAGGCCCAGCCCGACACGGCTGGAGATTACCGAAACCGGGATCGACAGCATCAGCGAACCGACAATCGGCACCAACCACCAAAGGAAGCTTGGGTTGAGCCAGATCACCAGCAAGGCCCAGAGAAAGCCCAGCAGGGTTTGCGGGCCATGGCGACGCACGGCCTCGCTCCACGGTGTGGAGTCATCGTCACGTTGCGGTGAGTTCCAGGTCGCGGCCCAGCCGAGGAACGCGGCAAGCACGAAACGGGTGTGGAAAATCATCCGCACCGGTGCCAGCAGCATAGAGAACAACATCTCCAGCAACATCGACAAGGTGACCTTGAACTTGCCACCGAACTCTTTCGCGCCCTTGGCCCAGATCAGGATGATGCTCAGCAACTTCGGCAGAAACAGCAGCACGATAGTCGTCGAGAACAGCGCAATCGCCTTGTCCGGATGCCATTGCGGCCATAACGGATACAGCTGTCGAGGTTCCATGAAGTACTGCGGCTCCATCAGCGTGTTGACCGCCAGCAGGGCTGTCGACAGCACCAGAAAGAAGAACCACAACGGCGCCGACAGGTACGACATCACGCCGGTCAGGAACACCGCACGGTGCACCGGGTGCATGCCCTTGACCAGGAACAGCCGGAAGTTCATCAGGTTACCGTGGCACCAGCGACGGTCACGCTTGAGTTCGTCCAGCAGGTTCGGTGGCAGTTCTTCATAGCTGCCGGGCAAGTCGTAGGCAATCCACACGCCCCAGCCGGCACGACGCATCAGCGCAGCTTCAACGAAGTCGTGGGAGAGGATCGCACCAGCGAACGCGCCTTTGCCGGGCAATGGCGCCAGGGCGCAATGCTCGATGAACGGCTTCATGCGGATGATCGCGTTGTGGCCCCAGTAGTGGGATTCGCCCAACTGCCAGAAGTGCAGGCCAGCGGTGAACAGCGGACCGTATACGCGAGTGGCGAACTGCTGCATGCGTGCATACAGCGTGTCCATGCCCGAGGCACGCGGCGCGGTCTGGATGATCCCGGCGTCCGGCGTGGCTTCCATCAAGCGCACCAGACTGGTCAGGCATTCGCCACTCATCACGCTGTCGGCGTCGAGCACGACCATGTACTTGTAATCACCGCCCCAACGACGGCAGAAGTCATCGAGGTTACCGCTCTTGCGTTTGACCCGACGGCGGCGACGGCGATAGAAAATCCGCCCGAAACCTTTGGCCTCGCGGCAAACGTCCAGCCAGGCCTGTTGTTCGGCGACGCAAATGTCGCTGTCATTACTGTCGCTGAGGACGAAGAAATCAAAGCGGTCCAGATCACCGGTCGCCGCGACCGACTCGAAGGTCGCTCGCAAACCCGCGAATACACGCGGCACGTCTTCGTTGCAGATCGGCATCACCAAGGCGGTACGGGCTTCTTTGGCAATCGGTTCGTTACCGGCGCTGGCGCCGGAAATGCGGTATTTGTCATGCCCGGTGAGCAACTCGAGGAAGCCCATCAGTGCAGTCCAGAAGCCCGCCGAAACCCAGCAGAACAGAATCCCGAACAGAATCAGGATGCTGGTTTGCAGCGCGTA